>CAYSON010000235.1:3338-5954 GCA_964432635.1 uncultured Desulfopila sp. | reverse complement strand
CCCAGTCATGGTAGGGAAAAAGGGTGGAGAGCACTTTGAGTTTGCCCGGACTCCCTTCGGCATAGGCCGCAGTCGCTCCCCCAGCCAACAACAAACAACACAGCAGCACCGCACGCATTGACGATGTTTTGGCCATCGTGGTCTCCTGAGCGAACATCTTGTCTTGCCTACCCGACAACGTCATCGGGCGTTCTCGGCATATATCCTCCGCTAACGACAATTTATACTCATAACCAAAATAACTTCTCTGTCAATCAAATTGACATGAACAGAAATACTACGTGATTCCAAAGAAAAAATGGGAAACAGGGGCCAATCGACAAAAATCAATAATGGGATTTTCTTTCAACAAAGGAACCGACCAATCTCCGTGCCCGGCAGCCATCCCCGACCTTCTCGGGCCATGCCAGCCGATCCAATTCCCGTCTGTTCTGAAGAGCCGCGCAGTTCAGCTTTTACGTAACCCCACGTTAACCGATACACTGATACTTTTTCACGAGCCTTGCCCGACAATCGCAAGAGGGGCAATCCCGCCCCCGCCGATTCCATCGGCACGATGTACGTAACCGATGAGGATCCCCATGAACCTTCCAGAAATGTTCTCCGTTCGCGCGGTACAGGTTGCCAGGCGCATTCTTCTGCGCCGCGTTCCCAGCGAATCGGCAACGGCGATCAATCCTCTGCTCTTCGCCCAGGGCGAGCAGGGCTATGTCGCCCTCTTTCGTTACGGTGTCGCCGTCTTCATCAACATACCGCCGCTCGAACAACACCATCTTCTCGAAAAAACCCTGCGCGCCTTCTGTGACGAACTCATCGAAAATGGGGAAGAAGAGGGCCTGCAAGTGGTTGTCGCCACCGACCAGGAGGAGCGGGTTCAGGGAGAAAGCATCAGTCTCCGCGAGATGTCGATTCCGCGATTGCAGATCCTCGCCGAGGTCATGGCCCGCTCGGTGCTCCTCGCCGAGTACGAAGCGCGCATCAACCGCAGCTTCGACATGGTCGAGCCGTTGGTCGCCAAACTCCGTCTCAGCCGGGGTCCGCGGACCAGCGGTCAGCTGCTTCAGACCATCGGCACCGCCCTGGCCACCGAACATGACATGGTCGGCCGTGCCGCAGTTACCGAAAAGCCCGATCTTCTCTGGGAGCACTCAGAGCTCGAGGGCTTTTACCTGATGCTCGAAAACGATTTCGAACTGGTCGAGAGGGACACTGCCCTGGTGCGCAAGATCAACCTGGTCTCGCGCACCGCCCAGACATCCCTGGAGCTGCTCCATGCCCGACGCAGCCTGCGGGTGGAATGGTATATCGTCATCCTCATCATCGTCGAGATCCTGCTCACCCTCTTTGATCTCTTCATCCGTCGCGGCTGATTGGCGACGGAGCTTGCGCCTCGCCCGGTCCGCAACAGCAATCCTCATCAAATCACAAAAAAATCAAAACAAAAAACTCACCTCGGACAAATACCGGGAAGGTCAACTGGTCTGCACCTCGCACATCAACATTGTCGCAGCAGTTTACTCTTCACGGAGCAACCCATGGCCATCATCACCTGGAGCGCATCGTTTTCCGTCGGTCACCCCGAGATCGACCGCCAGCACCTGGAACTCCTCAACCTGATGAACGAAATGGAGAAGCTGCTGGCCAGCCTCCCGGGGGATTACAACCGTCTCCGCCGCCTCGACATTCTTGAGCGGCTCCTCGACTTCACCGCCCGCCACTCCCGGCTCGAGTTGCAGGTTCTCAAGGATTGTGGCTGCGACAACGACTCATCCCACCACCACTGGCGCAGCCATAAGGTCTTCGACTCCTCGCTCTATCGCCTCTACCGGCAACTGCTGGCCCGGGAATTGGTGCTCGACTCCTCCATCCTGGCAACCATCCGTCACAAGTTTTTCAACCACGTGCTCATGGAAGACAAAGAACTCTTCGGACGTTTGACGGCGCAGGTCCGCCGCCATCCCTCGCCGGGACGCCCGTTGTTTTTCCCTGGTGCCGCGCCCGCCAGTCAACCGTTAGCGACACCCCAGGCAAACCTCGGCGGCGATCACGCCACCGTACTTTTTTCCAGATACCTGCCGGAGATACCGGCGTAACAGGCGCGGATGGCAGCGAAATCGACGGTGATATCCCCGGTGGGAACATAGGTTTTCAAGAAACCGCCAACCTTCTCACGATAATCGAGAAAGGCCAGGGCAATGGGCACCTTGGCGCCGAGGGCAATGTAGTAGAAGCCGGTCTTCCAGTTGTCGACGCGGGAGCGCGTCCCCTCGGGAGGGATGGCAACGATGAGACGCTCGGCAGCATCAAAGGCGGCGACCATCTGCGCCACCATGTTGTTGGCACGGGAACGGTCGATGGCGATGCCGCCCAACCAACGCATGATCGGCCCGCGCCAACCGGCAAACAGGGCATCTTTGCCCATCCAACGCATTTCAAAACCGTAGACGAAGGCCATTGCCAGGGCCAGGGGGAAGTCCCAGTTGCTGGTGTGGGGCACGGTGATCATTACGTACTTGTGTTCGCTCGGGGCGGCACCGCGCAGCTTCCAGCCCCTAAGAAAGAGACAGAGTCGACAGACGGCGGCGACCAAAGGCCTGAGCAGCGGGGTGTTGTACA
>CAYSON010000235.1:0-3328 GCA_964432635.1 uncultured Desulfopila sp. | reverse complement strand
CGGGACATGGGGCAATCCTCGTTGGGGAATCGGCATCATCTATCAAACTGGAGAGGCCGACACCCTCCTTGCTTCGCCGCATACGGCGGTTGTCATTGCTTTACCAACGCATAGACAACCGCCCAATCGGAGGGAAGATGGTTGGAGAGCGCCATTATACAAAAATTCCCGCCGCCGACAACAACGATCTGCAGGCGGCACCAGGAGTGCGTCAGAAGCGACGAACCCCGACCCTGCCGTGTCGGCGGCAATCGCTAAACTACTCCCAGCCAGGAAAGGATCCCCTCGGCCGCCGCCCGCCCCTCGGCAATGGCGGTGACAACAAGATCGGAACCGCGTACCGCGTCGCCACCGGCAAAGACCTTGGGGTTGGCGGTTTGAAAAGGATAGGCTGCGGCCGCTGGGGCGAGGATTCGGCCGCTCTCGTCGCAGTCCACCCCGGCCGTCGCCAGCCATGCGGGCGGGCTGGGGCGAAAGCCGAAGGCGAGAATCACCGCCTCCGCCGCTAATACCGTCTCGCTGTCAGGGATGAGTTCAGGCCGCCTGCGGCCACGACTATCGACCTCCCCGAGACGGGTCGAGACCACCCGCACTCCGGTCACCCGGCCGTCCTCGTCCACCTCTATGGCCTGCGGCTGGAGGTTCCATAAAAAGCGCACCCCTTCATCTTCGGCGTTGTCGACCTCGCGGGCCGAGCCGGGCATATTGGCGCGGTCGCGTCGGTAGGCGCAGCTCACTTCTGCCGCACCCTGGCGCAGGGCGGTGCGCAGGCAGTCCATAGCGGTGTCGCCACCACCAAGCACCACCACCCGCTTGCCGCAGAGGTCGATATAGGGATAGTGCTCGCGCCGGCCGCCCATCAGCTTGTCGGTATTGCCAATCAAATAGTCGAGGGCCTGATAGACGCCATTGGTGTCTTCGCCTTCAAGTCCCGCGCTCATCGCCCGGTAGGTACCGACAGCAACCATCACCGCATCGTAACCGGCAACGAGCTCGGCAAAAAGACCATCGTCGACCTCTCCACCAAGAAAAAACTTTATGCCCATATCGGTAAAGACCCGGCGGCGCAGTTCCATCACCTTCTTCTCGAGTTTAAAGGAGGGAATACCGTAGGTGAGCAGGCCGCCAATCTCGGGATGGCGGTCATAAACCGTGGCGGCAACCCCATTGCGCACCAAGAGATCGGCGCAGGAAAGCCCGGTTGGACCGGCACCGACGATCGCCACCTTCTTGCCGGTGGCGGTGACCCGGCTGAGATCGGGTCGCCAACCCATCTGCAGGGCGGTGTCGACAACGTATTTTTCGATGGCGCCGATGGTCACCGCTCCAAAATCGTTGTGCAGGGTGCAGGCCCCCTCGCAGAGACGGTCCTGGGGGCAGACCCGGCCGCAGATCTCCGGCAGGCTGTTGGTTTGATGGCAGAGTTCGGCCGCCTGGACGATACGCCCGGCAAAGGCCAGCTGCAGCCAATCGGGAATATAGTTGTGCAGCGGGCAGCGCCACTCGCAGTAGGGGTTGCCGCAGGCCAGGCAGCGATCTGCCTGCATGCGCACCTGGCCGCTCTGAAAGGGATGATAGATTTCGACAAAGTCGCGGCTCCGCTCTTCGGCGCCCTTTTTTTGCGGATCGACCCGTTTCACCTCGACGAATTGATAGAGATTGCCGCTCATCCTTTTCTCCTTACTGAATCACCGCTAGAGTCTCCCGCGGCGAGGTACCGCGATGGCCGAGCAGGGTGGAAATATCCGCGGTCTTCGGTTTAACCAGTCGGAACAGCTCGCCATAGTGTTCATCAAAACCGCGCAAGAGACGCTCCGCCAGGGGGCTGCCGGTCTCCTGGAGATGGCTGTCGATGATGCCGCGCAGATGCTCCTGCAGCACCGGATGACCGGCGAGCGAGAGCACCTCGACCAGTTCGGGGTTGACCCGGGCCGAGAAGGTTTCCTTTTCGTCGAGGACATAGGCAAAGCCGCCGGTCATGCCGGCGCCGAAATTGATACCGGTCAAGCCAAGGACGGTGACCACCCCGCCGGTCATATATTCGCAGCCGTTGTCGCCGATGCCCTCGACCACTGCCTCGGCTCCGGAGTTGCGCACGGCAAAACGCTCGCCTGCCTGGCCGGCGGCGTAGAATTTACCCCCGGTGGCCCCGTAGAGACAGGTGTTGCCGGCGATGGTCGCCTCATGACCGCGATAGGTAACCCCCTGTGGCGGTCGCAAGACAATCTTGCCGCCGGCCATGCCCTTGCCGACATAGTCGTTGGCATCGCCGGTGAGCACCAGGTGCAGGCCGCCGCCGTTCCAGGCCCCAAAGCTCTGCCCGGCGCTTCCGCTAAAACACAGACGGATCGGCTGGTCCTCCATGCCGCGGTTGCCGTGATAACGGGCAATGATCCCGGAAAGCCTTGCGCCGACGCTGCGGTCAGTGTTGGCGATGAGGAAATCGCCCCGCCCGCCCAGGCCTAGTCGCACGCTTTCAACAAAACGATCCATGAGCAAACGGTTGAGCTCGCCAGGATCGGCGGGACGGTTATGCTCTTGCCAGCAGAGGGCGGACCCTGGTGGGGCCGGCTGCGAGGCCAAGAGGGCACCAAGTCGTAAGCCCTTCTGTCGACCGCTCGCTCCGGCAACTTCTTCGAGCAGGTCGGTGCGGCCGATGAGGTCGACCAGCCGCGCCACCCCCAGCTCGGCGAGCAGCATGCGGGTCTCGGCCACCAGATAGCGGAAATAGTTGATGGCCATCTCCGGAAGTCCTGCGAAATACTCACGCCTGAGCGTCTCGTCCTGGGTGGCGACGCCGGTGGCGCAGTTGTTGAGGTGACAGATACGCAAATATTTGCAGCCAAGCGCAATGAGTGGCCCGGTGCCGAAGCCGAAGCTCTCGGCGCCGAGAATGGCGGCTTTAACGATGTCGCGTCCGGTCTTGAGACCGCCGTCCACCTGAAGGCGCACCTTGTGGCGCAGGCCGTTGGCCACCAGGGTCTGCTGGGTCTCGGCCAGGCCCAATTCCCAGGGACTGCCGGCGTATTTGATCGAAGTCAGGGGGCTGGCGCCGGTGCCGCCGTCGTAGCCGGAGATGGTGATCATGTCGACGTAGGCCTTGACCACCCCGGCGGCAATGGTGCCGACCCCCGGCTCCGATACCAGCTTGACGCTGACCCGGGCATCGGGGTTGATCTGCTTGAGGTCAAAAATGAGCTGGGCCAGATCCTCGATGGAGTAGATGTCGTGGTGCGGCGGCGGGGAGATAAGGGTCACCCCGGGTACCGAATGGCGCAAGGCGGCGATCTAGGCGGTGACCTTACGGCCGGGCAGCTGCCCACCATCC
>CAYSON010000234.1:0-5959 GCA_964432635.1 uncultured Desulfopila sp. | reverse complement strand
ATGGCCAGGAGGTGGTCGTCCTCGACCGCCCCAACCCCATCGGCGGGAAGGGCATCGAGGGCAATCTTCTCTGCCCCGACTGCAGCTCCTTTGTCGGCCTTTTCCCCTTGCCGATGCGCCATGGCTTGACCTTCGGCGAGTTGGCCCTGCTCATCAACCGCGAGTTCTCCCTGGGGGCGAAGGTGACGGTGGTGGCAATGCAGGGTTGGCGTCGCAACATGCTCTTTCGAGAAACCGGCTTTCCCTGGGTGGCGCCCTCGCCGAATATGCCCACGCCGGAGACCGCCTTGGTCTATCCCGGCCAGGTCATCTGGGAGGGTACCAATATTTCGGAAGGGCGTGGTACCACCCAACCCTTCGAGTTTTTTGGCGCCCCTTTTCTCGAGCCGCAGGCCATCCTCGACCGTCTGGCAGGCATCGAGCTCCCCGGCTGCTATCTGCGCCCCATCGTCTTCCAACCGACCTCGGGAAAATGCGCTGGGGCTCCGTGCCGCGGCTTTCAGCTGCATGTTACTGACCCGTTTGATTTTTTGCCCTACCGTACCAGCCTTGCCCTGTTACAGGCGATCCTTCAGCTCTATCCCGAGGAGTTTCGCTATAAGAACCCGCCCTACGAATATGAATACCAGCGGCTGCCGCTTGATCTCATTCTCGGCGATTCCACCCTGCGCCGGCAGTTGGCCGAGGGATGTGATCTTCTCGAATTGGAGAGGCAGTGGAGCCATGGGTTGGCCACTTTCGATGGGGTGAGGAATAACTATTTTCTGTATAACTGATAAAAAATGGGAAAAATAGAAAAATTGCAAGACCTTGCGACCATGGTTGAAGGTGTCGCGGTGGGGGACAACAGTCGCCAAATCAGCGGGGTGGAGGCCATCGAAAGTGCCGGTCCAGAGCAGATCACCTTTCTCGCCAAGGCCAAGGAAGCGCATCTTCTGGAAAGTACCGGAGCCGGAGCGGCCATCGTTCCCCGCAACGTTTCAGGACCGGCCAACTTACCACTTATCCAGGTGGCCGATCCCTATCTGGCGGCGGCGATCATCCATAACCATTTTCTTGCCGCGACCTTTATCGCCACCGGAGTGCATGTGCGCGCCGTGGTCGGGAACGACTGTGTTCTCGCCGAGAACATCAGTATCGGACCGCTGGCGGTGCTTGGCAACCGTGTTCGAGTGGGCGAAAGGGTGGCGATTGAGGCCGGCGTGGTTATCGAGGACGACGTCGTCATCGGTGATGACTGCACCATCAAGGCCAACGTTACCATCTGCAAAGGCAGCATGCTCGGCAATCGAGTGGTAATCCATCCGGGAACGGTGATCGGCAGCGACGGCTACGGCTACGCCACCACCAAACGAGGCGAGCATGTCAAGAGGCCCCAGGTGGGATGCGTGCGCATCGATGACGATGTCGAGATCGGCGCCAACTGCTGCATCGACCGGGCCACCTTCGGTCTCACCTGGATCAAGGCGGGGGTGAAAATCGACAACCTGGTGCAGATCGCCCACAACGTCGTGGTGGGAGAGAACAGTTTGATCGTCGCCCAGGTGGGCATTGCCGGTTCCTGCGTGCTTGGGCGCAATGTGGTGATTGGCGGCCAGGCCGGTTTGGCCAGCCATCTCCGTCTCGGTGACCGAGTGATGGTTGCCGCCCAGAGCGGGATACACGGCAACCACCAGGCAGGCGAGGTGCTCGGTGGCACTCCGGCCATTCCCGTGCACCAGTGGGCCAAGTGCAGCAGTGTCTACGCCAGGCTGCCGGAACTCCATAGCGAAGTACGAAAACTCAGCAAGGCCGTGGCGCAACTGCGCGGGACCGGCCAAGACAACGAATAGGAAGGAGAGCAGCGTATGGAAGAGATAGTCGTTCCGGAGAAAATCGATATAGTTGAGATACTCAGGCTCCTGCCGCACCGTTACCCCTTCGTGATGGTCGACCGAATTGTTTCACTCGAATTGGCTAAAGAGATTGTCGGCTTCAAGAACGTCACCTTTAACGAGCCCTTCTTTCAGGGCCACTTTCCGGGGCGGCCGGTGATGCCGGGGGTGCTGATCCTCGAGGGCATGGCTCAAGTGGGGGGCATCATGGCCTATTACAGTAACCCCAAAGCCATCGGCAACAAGTTGCTCTTTTTTGCCGGGATTGACAAGGCCAGGTTCAGAAGGCCGGTAACTCCAGGCGATCAGTTGTTTTTCACCCTCAAGCTGATCAAGGAGAAACGGTCGATCATGGTGATGGCGGCCACCGCCACCGTTGATGGACAGCTGGTGGCCGAGGCGGAACTTATGGCCTCCTTTTCTTGATTTTCCACGAAAAGTCTTGCAGAAGAGGGCGAGAGCAGGTAAGGAAGCACCTTCCTGCAGCGGTGAGAAAATGTCGCCCAATCACCATGAAAATTGTAACGAGGTTATAAGACCCATGCACATACACCCCACCGCAGTGGTGGACTCGCAAGCTGAACTCCACCCCTCTGTCATCGTCGAACCCTATGCGGTCATCGGCCCCCATGTGCACATAGGCGCCGATACCCGAGTCAAGGCCCATGCCGTGGTTTCCGGGCCGAGCACCATCGGTGCACGAAACCTCATCGGTTCTTTTTCCGTGGTTGGTGGAGACCCCCAGGATCTCAAATACAGGGGGGAGCCGACTGAGCTGATCATTGGCAATGACAACCAGATCCGCGAATTTGCCTCTATCCATCGTGGCACCATCGAAGGCAATAATAAAACCATTATCGGCAACAATAATTTGCTCATGGCCTATACCCACGTGGCCCACGACTGCATCATCGGCAACAACGTCATCATGGCCAACGTTGCCACCTTGGCCGGACACGTCGAGGTCGGCGACCGTGCCTCCATCGGCGGCCTGGTTGCGGTGCACCAGTTCTGTCGCATCGGCACCTTCTGTTATATCGGCGGGGTCTCAGGAATCAGCCTCGACGTGCCACCTTACGTGATCATTGCCGGGACCCGTAACCGCACCCGCATCTCCGGAATCAACAAGGTCGGGCTCAAGCGCAACGGTTTTAGTCGGGAAACGATCAAGCAGCTCGATGAGGCCTTTCGCATTATTTTCCGTTCGCCGCACCTGTTGATGAAGGATGCCATCGAGGTGGCCCGGGCTGACTATCCCGATTGTCCCGAGGTGCAGACGCTGGTGCGCTTCTTTCTCGAGTCGAAGCGCGGTGTAGTCAAGCAGACCGACGACGATTGATTCCGACCATGAAGGTTCCTTCCCAAACCATCGGCATCATTGCCGGAGGCGGCCAGTTTCCGCGTCTTTTCATTGAGGCGGCGCAACGCCAGGGACGGCGGGTGGTGGTTGTGGCGCACAAGGGCGAGAGCGACCGGGAGGCGCTGGCGGCCGCCGATGCCATCACCTGGGTCAAGCTCGGCCAGCTCGGCAAGGTCATCTCCTTTTTGCAGCAGCAGGGAGCGAACGAGACGGTGTTTCTCGGTCCCATCACCAAGACCAAGATCTTTCGGGACATCATGCCTGATTTCAAGGGCTTGTCTCTGTGGAATAAGATTGACCGCAAGCAGGACGACGCCATTCTCCGTGCCGTTGCCGGGGTTCTGGAGAATGAGGGTATCACCGTGCTCGAATCGACTGTCTACCTGCGCCATCTGCTCTTCCCTAAAGGCATCCTCACCAAGAAGAAGCCGAACGAGGCGCAGCGGCAGGATATCGCCTTCGGCTGGCATATTGCCCGGGCCATCGGCAGACTCGATATCGGCCAGTGCGTAGTGGTTCGTGACTGTGCGGTGTTAGCGGTGGAGGCCATCGAGGGTACCGATGCCGCCATCCTCCGCGGTGGGACTCTAGCTAAAGAGAAGGCGGTGGTCGTTAAGGTCAAGAAACCGGGCCAGGATTTTCGTTTTGATCTGCCTGCCACCGGGGTGACCACCATTGAGACCCTGAGCAGGGTCAACGGAGCAGTGCTGGCAGTGGAAGCCGGGCAATCCCTGCTCTTTGATCGCGAGCAGATGATCGAGATGGCCAACCGTGCCGGCATAATCGTCGTCGGGGTCAGCGAAGAAGCCGACGGCTCGCTCAGCTACGAATAAGCAAGCCTTTGGCGGCAAGGTTGTCGAAAATAAAAGGGAGCCTGAGCGAGGATCCATGCAAGCGATGATTCTGGCGGCGGGATTCGGCACCCGGCTATTGCCCCACACCCTGGTTCGTCCCAAGCCGCTCTTTCCGGTACTTAATAAACCGCTGCTGCTCTTGACCATCGAGCGCTTGCAGCGGCTCGGCTTTGATCATATCGTCGTCAATTGTCACCATTTGCGCGGGCAGATAGTGGCCGTGCTGAGCGGTTTGGCCGGGGTGGTAGTACAGGAGGAAGAGACCATTCTCGGCACTGGTGGCGGCCTGCGCCGCGCCTTGGCGCAACTCCGCGACGAGCCGCTTCTTGTCTGCAACGGCGATATCTATCATACCGTTGCCTGTGATACACTCTACCAGGAGCATTGTTGCAGCGGCAGCAAGGTCACCCTGGCGATGCACCATTTGCCGCGATTCAACTCAGTGGTGGTGGCGGAGGATCAGGTGGTGCGCTTTGCTGGGGAGCGAGTTGCCGACGGCCTGGCCTTCACCGGTATTCATGTTGTTGATCCAAAAATTCTCGAATCTTTGCCAGACAGGAACTCTTCCTGCATTATCGACCACTATCGGATGCTTTTAAGAGAGCGTACATCCATCACTGTCTCTCGCTGTGACAGGTGTTTCTGGACCGATATGGGCACGCCTGAAGATTATCTGGCTCTGCACCGCGGGCTTTTGACCGAGACCATTCCGCGCTGGCCGGAGTTGGGTGCGGAAAGGGGTCCCTTTATAATTGATTCAGCGTCAACCATGGCCGAGGGCGTGCAGTTGCTCGACTGGGCCTGCATCGGCAGCGCCGCCATCGGCCAAGGGGCGGTGGTGCAGGGATCGGTGGTCTGGGACGGGGCTGAGGTGGCGGCGGGCTGCCATGTCATGGGTGGTATAGTTACCCCGGCAACAAAGGTGAGGTCGTGAGCGAGATTGCCGGCATCGTTTTTGATGACCAAGAGATCATTCGTCGCGGCAAAAAACTCCTGGTCGCTGCAGGGGTGCTGCAAGAGGCGAACACCGCAAGCTGCAGCAGGCTGCAAAGCGACGGCTCGACCCGTCGCTTCTGGCGACTTGCGCTCGGCCAGCAGCGATGTGCGGTGATCGTCGCCCCCTTGGCAAGCAGTTTGCCCGAACTGGCCGAGGCCCGCGCCGCCTGGGAACTTGGCCGCCATCTGCGCATTCGTAGAGTGGCGGTACCCGATCTTTACGGGTGGGACGCGGAGAGTGGCGTCCTCTGCTGCGAGGATTTGGGCGATGTGCGACTGCATCAGGTGATAACCGCAATCAGTCAGCAAGAGTTGCGGCAATGGTACCTTCAGGCCCTGGAAGGTCTGGTGGAGATGCAGCTGGCCGGGGCGGTCGGCTTTGACCCGAGCTGGTGCTGGGATACACCGCGCTACGACGTGGCCGTGATGCTTGAACGAGAGTCGGGCTATTTCCTTCGTGCCTTCTGGAAAGGCCTGCTGGGGCGCGACCCTAGCCGAGGAATCGATGAGGAATTTACCGCCATCGCCGCCCGCGCCGCTGCGGCGAACAGCGACTTTTTCCTCCACCGCGATTTTCAGAGTCGCAATATCATGTTGAATAACGGGCTGTTGCGCTTTATCGACTTTCAGGGCGGCCGGCTTGGTCCGCTGGCTTATGATGTTGCTTCGTTGCTCATCGACCCCTACGCCGGCCTGTTATTACCGTTGCAGGAGGAGTTACTGGCGGAGTATATGCGGCTAGTCGAAGCCCGGCGACCGGGAGCCGGGGCTGAGGTGGCGGCCAGCTATCCCTATCTGGCGTTGCAAAGAAATCTCCAAATTATCGGGGCGTTTGCCTATCTATGGAAGGTTCGCGGCAAATCGTTTTTTGCCAC
>CAYSON010000233.1:1813-5977 GCA_964432635.1 uncultured Desulfopila sp. | reverse complement strand
TTTCGGGTGAGCTAGACCTTCTCCTTATCGGGGCGAGGTGAAGCAGTTCTCATCCTCGTCCCGATGCGCCGTTTCCGGGCTAAAGTCGAGCAGACCTGTTATGGCGGGCTTGTACCAAGCAAAACCTTGATCCCGAGCAGAACCATGGCGCAACCGAGGACGCGATCGATCCAGTGGCCGGCCCGCTGGAAACGACGACTGACCGAGGGCAGGGACAAGGCCATGGCGACAAAGGCGAACCAGGCGAACTGGATGATCATGATCCAGCCGCCATACACGGCCAACTGCCACAGCGGCAGGTCGGGTGACAGCACCAGGGTAAAGAGGGAGAGAAAATAGATCGGCGCCTTGGGGTTGAGGGCGTTGCAGAGAAAGCCGGCAGCCACCGTCTTAAGCGGAGAACTCGACTGGGCTTTTTCGTGCGCCACACGTTCGCCACAAGCGGCCTTGGCCAAAAGTCCTCTGATACCGAGATAGATAAGGTAGCTGCCGCCGAGGATCTTCACCCACTGCAGCAGGCCCGCAGAGTGCGCGACGAGTGCCGCCAGGCCAAAGGCGGAATAAAGAAGATGCACCGACAGTCCGAGGGCGATGCCGAGGCTGCACAACAGACCAACCCTCCGGCCGCGGGTCAAGGTCTGCTGGGTGACAAAGACGAAATCGGGCCCTGGCGAGGCGGCGGCCAGGCTGTGCACCAGGGTCAGGACCAACAGGCCATGTAACAATTCCATAGCAATACGTCTATGTTACAGCTGTCGCCGATCAATGACGCGGTTGGCTTTGCCGTTGAAGCGTTCGAGGGACCGCTCCTCCACCAGCCTGACCTCCACCCCCACCCCTAAATCCGAGGCCAGGCGTTTTTTGATGTGCTCGATCAGCGCCTTCTGTTTCTTCATCTCGTCGAAGAAGATCGACTCCACCACCTCGACCTGCACCGTCAACTTATCCTCGTTGTTCTCCCGTTCGACAATCAAATTGTAATGAGGTTCGGTGCCCTCGACCTCAAAGAGCACCGTCTCGATCTGGGTGGGAAAGACGTTAACACCCTTGATGATCAGCATGTCGTCGGAACGACCGAGCATACGGTTCATGCGCACAAAGGTGCGCCCGCAGGGACAGGGCTCAGGAATCAGGCGGGTGAGATCGCGGGTGCGGTAGCGGATCACCGGAAAGGCCTCTTTGGTGAGGGTGGTGATGACCAGTTCGCCGACCTCTCCGGGCAGCACCGGTTCGAGCGTCTCAGGGTCGAGCACCTCAATATAAAAATGGTCTTCACTGATATGCAGGCCATGGCACTCCTGGCATTCCCCGGCCACCCCCGGACCCATCACCTCGGAAAGGCCGTAGTTGTCGGTGGCCCGGATGCCCAGGCGGGCGTTGATCTCCTGGCGCATCGCCTCCGACCAGGGCTCGGCCCCGAACAGCCCATAGCGCAGCGACAAGCCGTTGGGGTTGATGCCCATGTCCATCATCACATCGGCAATCTTCAGGGCGTAGGAGGGGGTGCAGACCAACGCGGTGGTCTTGAAGTCCTGCATGATCTTGATCTGCCGCTTGGTGTTGCCGGAGGAGATGGGAATCACCGATGCCCCGACTCGCTCCGCCCCGTAGTGCAGGCCGAAACCGCCGGTGAAAAGACCATAGCCAAAGGCGATCTGGATGACGTCGTTGGCGGTCACTCCGGCGCCGGTGAGAACCCGCGCCACCAGGTCGGCCCAGGTGATTATGTCCTGACGGCTATAACCCACCACGGTGGAGGAGCCGGTGGTGCCGGAGGAGGCGTGCACGCGGACAACATCGCGCAGCGGCACGGCAAAGAGCCCGTAGGGGTAATTGTCGCGCAGGTCCTGCTTGGTGGTAAAGGGATAGTCGCGCAGATTCTCAAAGCTCTTCAGGTTGTCCGCATTCAGTTTTAACTCATGAAATTTCTTTCGGTAAAACGGCACATTGGTGGCCACCCGCTTCAGCGTAGTTACCAAACGCTGCAGCTGGAGCTTCTCCAAATCCGCTTTATCCATGCACTCTAGTTCCCGTTGCCAGTACATTGATGCTCCCTGCCCGGTTAAAGCTGAGTTGAGCAGCTTGCCTGCTCAAACGAAACTTATGCCCTTATGATATGAGGTGGTGTCTTGCCCGCTTGCTGCCGCTAGCCTATAAGCTATAGATCTGTTCCTTGCTGAGGATGGTGAAGCCCTCTTTCTGCAGGGTGGCGACGGCTTCCTCCATCTTCTCAAAGCGGAAGATGAGCACCGCATTCTCCCCAGTCTTGTTGACGAAGGCGTACATGTACTCGACGTTGATCTCGGCGTCCCTGATGCACCGCAGCACCTTGGCCAGGCCGCCGGTCTTGTCCTCCACCTCCACCGCCACCACCTGGGTCTTGCCGACGGTGAAGCCGTTGGCGCGAAGCACCGTCTTGGCCTGCTCGACCTTGTCGACGATGAGGCGGAGAATGCCGAAATCGGCGGTGTCGGCCACCGACAGGGCGCGAATGTTGATGGCGTTTTCGGCCAGGATGGTGGTGATGTCGGCCAAGCGGCCGGATTTGTTTTCCAAAAATACGGCGATCTGTTCTACCAGCATGATGACCTCCCAGTCTCAGAATTTTCGCTTGTCGATGACCCGTTGCGCCTTGCCCTCGCTGCGCTGGATAGTGCGCGGCTCCACCAGCTTGATCCTGGTGGTGACGCCCAAGAGATCCTTGATCTCCTTCTGGATATGCTTGCTGAGTTTTTCCAGGGCGCGGATCTCGTCGGAGAAGATGTTCTCGCTCACCTCCACCTGCACTTCCATGGTGTCGAGATTGCCCTCGCGTTCAACGACAATCAGGTAATGCGGTTCGACCCCCTCGATGCCGACGAGCACGTGCTCGACCTGCGACGGGAAGACATTGACGCCGCGGATGATCAGCATGTCGTCGGTGCGGCCGGTGACCTTTTCCATGCGCACCAAGGTGCGACCGCACTGGCAAGGCTCGTAGATGAGGCGAGAGATGTCCTTGGTGCGATAGCGGATGATGGGAAAGGCCTCCTTGGTCAGGGTGGTGAACACCAACTCGCCTTTTTCCCCTGGAGGCAGAACCTCTCCTGTCTGAGGATCAATAATTTCCGGCAGGAAGTGGTCCTCGCAGATGTGCATGCCGCGGTCGGTGAGAAGACACTCCTGGGCGACACCGGGGCCCATCACCTCCGACAAACCGTAGATGTCGGTGGCCTTCAAATTAAGTTTGCGCTCCACCTCCTCGCGCATGTTCTCGCTCCACGGCTCCGCCCCGAAGATGCCGACGCGCAGAAAGAGCGACTTGGGATCGACCTTCATCTGATCCATGGCGTCGGCGAGGTTGAGGGCGTAGGAGGGGGTGGAGAGCAGCACGGTGGAGCGGAAATCCCGCATCAGGTTGATCTGCCGCTTGGAGTTGCCGCCGGAGACCGGGATGGCGGTGGCCCCGAGCATCTCAATGCCGTAGTGAGCACCGAGGCCGCCGGTAAAAAGGCCGTAGCCATAGGCGTTCTGCACCATGTCGCCCTTGGTAGCCCCGGCACAGCAGAGCGCGCGGGCCATGACATGGGCCCAGGTGTTTATGTCCTTGGCGGTGTAGCCGACCACGGTGGGCTTGCCGGTGGTCCCGGATGAGGCATGCACCCGCACCACCTCTTCCAGAGGCACGGTAAAGAGGCCAAAGGGATAGTTGTCGCGCAGATCGTCCTTGACGGTGAAGGGCAGCTTGGCAAGATCGTCGAGGCTGTTGATGTCGCCCGGGGTCACTCCGGCCTCCTCCATCTTGCGGCGGTAGGGGGCGACCCGGCGATAGACCCGCTCCACCAGATGTTTCAACCGTCGCAGTTGGATCGACTCGAGCCCGGCCCGGGGCAGGGTCTCCATTTCTTCATCCCAATAGTGTACCGACATCTCTTTTCTCCCTCTTTTTGGTGCGACGTTAGTTGCTGGCCCTGCGCCCGGCCTCGAAGGCCTTGAGGTTGACCTCGCGAAAGCGCTCCGGCACCCTGGTGCGGATGATCTCTTCGAACACCTGGGGATCGACCGGCAGAAAGGCCGACAGGGCGCCGACCATGACCACGTTGGCGGTTCTTCCCTCGCCCACCGAGCGCGCCAGATCAAAGGCATCGACGGAAAACTAAACGCCCCGGACATGTCCCTGCTGCG
>CAYSON010000233.1:0-1803 GCA_964432635.1 uncultured Desulfopila sp. | reverse complement strand
ATCGACGGCAATCACCTCGATTCCCCGATCGCGCAATTGGTCGATAATACGCTCGGGATAAACCGCCTGACCGGTGGCCACTGACGGCGGCAGGATTTTCTGGGTATTGACAATGACCTTGCTGCCCTGGTGCAGATAGGGCAGGTAGCGCACCGCCTCCATCATCTCGAAGGCCATCTGCACATCGGCGCGACCCGGCTCGATCAGCGGCGAATAGACCTTCTTGCCGTAGCGCAGTTGAGCGGTGACCGAGCCGCCGCGCTGGGCCATGCCGTGTACCTCGCTTTTTTTGGCGTCAAAGCCCGCCGAGAGCAGGCCGTAGGCGGTAATCTCGCTGGCCAGGAGGATGCCCTGGCCACCGACCCCGGAAAAGAGGATATTGCCTTGATCGTTCATTATTTTCCCTCCCCACGGGTGATGGCGTTGAATTTACAGAGCGAGGCGCACTGGCCGCAATCGTTGCAGATGATTTCGTCGATCTTCGACACCCCTTTCTGGGTGGCGCGATAGCCGCGGGTCTCCGCCTCGCCCTCGGCGAAAGTGGTCCAGCTGAGCGCCGGACAACCAAGACGAATGCAGGACATGCAGCCAACACAGTTCTCCTGGTTGGTGAAATATGACACCGGCTTGCGTTCTTTCATCTCCGGCAAGAGCACGCAAGGGGCTTGCGAGATGACCACCGACGGCTCGGTGAGTTCCACCGCCTCTTTCAGCACCTTACGGGTCTCGACGACATCGTGGGGATTGACGGTATAGACGTGTTTGACACCGATGGCCCGACAGAGGGCAGCCAGGTCGATGGATGGCGCCACCTCTGCCAAGATGGAATGCCCGCTGGCCGGATTGTGCTGTTGCCCGGTCATGGCGGTGATGCGATTGTCGAGGATGATCAGGGTGGCGGCGGAGTTGTTGTACACCGAGTTGATCAGCCCGGTGATACCCGAGTGGATAAAGGTCGAGTCGCCGATAACCGACACCACCTTGTTGTGCCCGCCTTCGCCCAGTGCCTTGACCATGCCGTGGGCGATGGGGATGGCGGCCCCCATACAGACGCAGGAATCCATAGCCGAGAGTGGCGGCAGAAAGCCGAGGGTGTAGCAGCCGATATCCCCGGAAACGAAAAGCTTCATGCGCGACAAATTGAAGAAGATGCCGCGATGCGGACAGCCGGCGCACATGTTGGGCGGGCGGTTGGGCAGCTCCACCGGCGCAAACAGCTCCGCTGTGGAACCAGGGTCAATGGCCTGGCGGACGATGGCGGTGTTGAGCTCGCCCTGGTTGGGAATCAGCTCCTTGCCGCGACACCTGATGCCCATGGCCTTGATATGGGTCTCGAGAAAGGGGTCGAGTTCCTCGACGATGATCAGCTCCTCTACCATGGCGGCAAACTCACGGATCTTCTTCTCCGGCAGCGGCCAACACATGCCGAGTTTCAACACCGCCGCCTCGGGAAAGGCCTCCTTGACATAAAGATAGGAGACGCCGCCGGTGATGAAACCGCGCTTGCGTTCGCCATCCTCGATACGATTGTAAGATGCCTGTTCCGCCAGCTCCCGGCATTTTGCCATGCGCTCTTCAACATAGACCCGGCGCTTGCGAGCCAAGGCCGGCAGCATCACCAGCTTGCCGGGCACCTTCTCTATGCCGACGGCCACTGGCGCTTCCTGCTTCTTGCCCCCCGCGTAGATTGCCTTCACCGGCCGGATATGCACAAGGGCCGGGGCGACTCGATCCTTCGCTTTGAGCACGGCCGACTGGGCCGCGCCGCCCCCTAATGTGGCGCATCCGCTCGCGCCGAACAGC
>CAYSON010000232.1:0-5997 GCA_964432635.1 uncultured Desulfopila sp. | reverse complement strand
TCTTTCCTTATGCTTACCACAAAGAGCAACTCGCCGAACTGCTGTGCCTGAACGGTTTGACCCAGGTACTCCACAATCTCCCGGCGGGCGACTGGGCCGGCGGGGAACGTGGAATTGCCGTACTGCCCGACCGTGTCGGTGAATTCCAGGATGGCGTGGGAAAAGCCATTGAATATGCAACGGCTCTTGGCTGCAAGCAGGTCAATTGTTTGTCTGGCCTTGCGCCAGCGGGCGTCGATGCTGAGAAACTGCGGGAAACGTTGGTCTCCAACCTTCTCTTTGCGGGAGAGCAGCTCAAAGCCAAGGGAATACAGCTCCTCGTGGAAGCGATCAACACCTTCGACATTCCCGGCTTTTATGTCTGTGGAACGCAGCAAACGCTCGATTTGATCGAGGCGACAGGCAGCGACAATATTTTTATTCAGTACGACATCTATCACATGCAGCGCATGGAAGGCGAGTTGGCGGCGACGATCAAAAAACATCTGCCGCGCATCGCCCATATGCAGCTCGCTGACAATCCGGGCCGCAACGAACCAGGCAGCGGAGAAATCAATTACTCCTTCCTCTTCGACTACATCGACAAGCTCGGCTACACCGGTTGGATTGGCTGCGAGTACAAACCTGCCACGACCACCTCTAACGGTCTTGGTTGGGTCAAGCCTTATCTCAAATAATCAATATACCGCAAGGGCATAAGTTTCGTTTGAGCAGACAAGCTGCTCAACTCAGCTATAACTCTTTGAACATCGCCAACTTTTGTGTACTATCGGCTGCAAATCTTCGATTCATCAAACCAAAGTCAACTTAACCCCTCGATACCATACAGGATCTATCCATGAGCACCGACGATAAAAAAATCATCTATTCGATGATTAAGGTTAGCAAATACTATGACAACAAGCCTGTTCTGAAAGACATCTCCCTCTCTTACTTCTACGGGGCAAAAATCGGTGTGCTCGGCCTGAATGGCTCAGGAAAGAGCAGCCTGCTGAAAATTCTTGCCGGTATCGACAAAGAATTCAATGGAGAGACGCATCTCGCCCCGGGACATCGAGTCGACTATCTGGAGCAAGAGCCACAGCTCGATCCGGAAAAAACAGTTAAGGAGATTGTCGAGGAGGGCGTGCAGGAGACCGTTGACCTTTTAAATGAATTCAATAAGATAAATGAAAGATTCGCCGAGCCGATGTCGGATGACGAAATGCAGCAACTCATTGAGCGGCAGGGCGTCGTACAGGAAAAGCTTGACCATCTCGACGCCTGGGATCTCGACAGTCGCCTTGAGATGGCCATGGATGCCTTGCGCTGTCCGTCATCCGACAGCAAATGCGGTGTCCTTTCGGGGGGCGAGAAACGCCGCGTCGCTTTGTGCAGAATCTTGTTGCGAAAACCCGACATTCTTCTCCTCGATGAACCAACCAACCATCTCGACGCCGAATCGGTCGCCTGGCTGGAGCAACACCTTCAGTCCTACGCAGGAACCATAATTGCTGTCACCCATGATCGTTACTTTCTTGACAATGTCGCCGGTTGGATTCTCGAACTCGATCGTGGCTTAGGTATCCCCTGGAAAGGCAACTATTCCTCCTGGCTTGAACAAAAGGAAAAGCGTCTCGCCACTGAGGAAAAGAAAGAAACGGAGCGCCAACGAACCCTTCGTCGAGAACTGGAGTGGATCAAGCTCTCACCTAAGGGTCGCAGGAGCAAATCTAAGGCCCGTATCAGCTCTTACGAAAAGCTTGTATCGCAGGAGTCAGAAAAGCTCTCCAAAGAACTCGAAATATATATTCCCGCCGGACCGCGTCTCGGCAAGGTGGTGATTGAGGCAGAGAATGTCGGCAAGGCCTATGGGGATCGTTTGCTGGTCGAAAACATGACGTTTAGCCTTCCTCCAGGCGGTATCGTTGGCGTCATCGGTCCCAATGGTGCCGGCAAGACCACGTTATTCAAGATGTTGGTCGGACAAGAGACTCCAGACTCCGGAAATTTCCATATCGGCGATACGGTGAAACTTGCCTATGTCGATCAAAACAGGGAAGAACTCGACCCTAATCAAACCATATGGCAGGTGATCAGCGATGGGCAAGAAATGATCTGGATGGGCAACAGGGAGATTAACAGCCGAGCCTACGTGGGAAAATTTAATTTTTCCGGAACAGATCAGCAAAAAAAGGTGGGTTTATTGTCGGGCGGACAGCGCAACCGCGTTCATCTCGCCCGTACCCTGAAAAAAGGAGGAAATGTCCTGCTCCTCGACGAACCGACCAACGACCTTGACGTCAACACCTTAAGGGCCTTGGAGGAGGCGCTGGAGAACTTCGGCGGCTGCGCCGTCGTTATCAGCCATGATAGATGGTTTCTCGACCGTATTGCCACCCATATCCTGGCCTTTGAAGGAGATTCTAAAGTAGTGTGGTTCGAGGGTAACTACTCCGATTACGAACAAGACCGAAAACAACGGCTGGGCAGTGCCGCAGATCAACCCCACCGCATCAAATACCGACAACTGACCAGGCTATAGCGTCTGATGAGCGCTGCTCAAATACGACACGGCCGTCCTTGCTGAGCAAAGACGGCCGTGTCATCGCAAAAGTATTGCAAACTCAACACCCTTTCACAAAAGAAACACTGCTGCGACGAGCAATAGATCCATCTCCCCAGACATTGTATCCATCTTGCTGCGACGAAGTGCATCAAGATGCTTGATGCGTTTCAGCTTACAGTTTAGCCAGTTCTTCGCCCATCGCTTCCAGCAACGCTAAGTTTTCGCGGGCCAACGAAACGCCACCGTTACGGCTTTCCTCTTCAATGGACAAAGCGATTTTGTTGATCCCTTTGATCCCAAGACTTGCTGACGCTCCTTTGATCGAGTGGGCGGCTCGACAAATTTTTATCGCGCCATCTTTTTCAAGTAAGCCTTCCTTGAGCAGGCACAGGTCGGAATTGAAGGAATCTTTGAAAATATCTATAAGTTCCTGCAACAATTCAGCGTCTTCTGCGGCCTGTTCGAGGGCAAACTGTCTATCCCAATCGAGAACGCTCATAGCGGTTTATTCCTCTTGTCTAGGGGAGAAAAGGTCAGGAACGTTCTGTGCATTTTTAGAAATAGTATCACAAGAGTTACGATCAATGCAAATACGCAACCGGAGAAAAGCCTGCACAATCTCAGATTTTGCTGAGATTGTGCAATAGAGCCGGTAACAACAGCTAGAGATCAAGGCGGATTGGACCCTGACGCAAGACAACGGGGTTATCCCCGGACAATCCGACCACCGTCGAGCTCAGACCACCAGCGGTCTTTCCTCCATCGAGGACATAGCATAAAGACGGACCAAACATCGCGGACACCGCTTGAGCGGTCTGCGGCGGCGGGGAGCCGGAGACATTGGCGCTGGTTGCCGTGAGGGGTATGCCAGTGGCTCGCACCAAATCTCTGGCGAGCGGATGGGACGAGATGCGTACCCCTATGGTCCCCGTCCCTCCGGTCAACTCGACAGGCAACGATCTTTTTGCGGGAAAGATCAAGGTCAACGGTCCCGGCCAATACCTTTCCATGAGCGGCACATATTGCCTTGGAACGCTCTCTACAAGCAGCGAGAGTTGCTCTGTGTGCTCAATAAGGACAAGAATCGGTTTGTCAGTCGCTCGCATCTTCAGCTTGAACAATGCGACCACCGCAGCCCGACAAAATGGATCGACCGCCAAACCGTAAAACGTCTCAGTGGGAAAGGCAACAATGGCTCCTTTTTTGAGCTGACGAACAGCGTCAGCGAGTTGGGCAGAGCCAGAGCCGTTGCAGAAAACGTCAACCATGCAGTCTCTTCGCCTTATCCTCAACCTCCCTAACCATATCTTCTCTAAATTGCAGGAGTTTTTTCTGAAGCAGGGGGTCTGTTAGGGCAAGGATGCGTAGCGCCAAAACGGCAGCGTTTCTGGCTCCGGCCTTGCCGATGCCCATGGTTGCCACCGGAACTCCGGGAGGCATTTGCACCGTTGCCAGCAAGGCGTCGAGACCATTCAGTGACGAGGAGTCAAGCGGCACGCCAATCACCGGCAGATCTGTGTGGGCAGCCATGACTCCGGCAAGGTGTGCCGCCATTCCTGCCCCGGCAATAATCAGCTGCAAGCCGCGTTGACGCGCGGTTATGGCGTAGTTGGCAGCCCTCTCAGGGCTGCGATGCGCCGAAGCTACGGTAATTTCATATGGAATGTCCATGGAGCGAAGAAACTCGGCGGCACTCTTCATTACTCCAAGATCTGAATCACTGCCCATGACAATGCCCACCACAACAGGTTTCTCTGCCACCACACCTCTTCGCAAAGCTTTGGCAGCTATATCACGCCGACAGTAGCACCCGGTCCAATGAATGTGATCAACACCTTCATAGGCACGAGCCACCGCTTCGCGCAGGTCCTTGCCGATGGCGGTCACGCCGAGAACTCTCCCCCCATTGTTGATGGTGCGACCCTTGCTGACGGCGGTTCCGCTATGGAAAACATGTACCCCAGAACACTCGGCAGCTTTTCCCAATCCCTTGATTGTTTTCCCCTTTTCATAGCTGCCCGGGTAGCCGGAGGAAGCCATAACCACGCAGACCGTCGGCCGAGGATCGATGTTCATCTTCACTTGAGCGAGATTTCCGTCAATCACCGCATCAAAGATATCGACGAGATCGCTCTTGACTCTGAGCAACAACGGCTGCGCCTCAGGATCTCCGAAACGACAGTTGAATTCGAGCACATTGACATCCTTGCCGGAAATCATCAACCCGGCATACAACATGCCTTTAAAGGGACGTCCTTCTGCCTCCATGCCCCGAACCGTTGGCAGCATGATCTTGTTCATGACAAATTCAGTGATTTCTTCGGTCACCACCGGTGCTGGAGAGTAAGCCCCCATCCCTCCGGTGTTGGGCCCCTGGTCCTTATCGAAAATTGCCTTATGATCTTGAGATGTTGGCAAGGGTAAGACGGTTGTCCCGTCAGTAAAGGCAATAAAAGATGCCTCCTCGCCGCGAAGACAGCTTTCGATGATCAGCTTGTCGCCGGCACTACCGAAGGCCTTCTTAGCCATAATGAGATCGACAGCGGCCTTAGCCTCAGCCATAGTCTCGGCGACAATAACTCCTTTCCCAGCAGCCAGCCCATCAGCCTTGACCACTACCGGAGCGCCGCAGGTTTCAAGATATTGCTTCGCCTTTTTCCTGTCGGTAAATACCTCAAAAGTCGCGGAGGGAATTCCATATTTTTGCATGAACTTTTTGCAAAAGACCTTACTCACCTCAAGTTCGGCTGCCTGCCGAGTGGGACCAAAGATGCGCGCCCCTTTAGCCTGAAAGGCATCAACAATCCCTGCCGCCAATGAGGCCTCCGGTCCGACCACGGTAAGGTCGATCCCCTTTTTCTCGACGAAATCAAGCAAGGCAGTAACATCGGTGACCTCAATCGCTACACACTCCGCCAATTTGCCGATGCCACCGTTTCCTGGAGCACAAAACACCTTCTCCACTCTCTTACTCTGTTGGATCTTCCACACCAAAGCATGCTCACGCCCTCCCGATCCGACAACCAGTACTTTCATAGCCTCACCCCCGCAGAGAATGCATAATGATGAACTCCTGACGATATTTCAAAACGATAGCAGTAACAGCCGCTACCTGTCGACTGGTTTGTTCGTTGACAAACCACTAACATGATAGTACATGAATGAATGGCCATTCATGTTTTCAGCCTGACATCAGGCCTGCGCATACTTATATTTATATTTTGACAATGAAGGCGGACAATAAACACACCAAGATCATTGCCGCGGCTACCAAAGTTTTTGCCAAGAAAGGGTTTTTCACGGCAAGAATATCGTAGTCAAAGATATTCTGAGACAAGCGGGTATCGCTGTAGACAAGATAGATGATGGGGTACTGATGAAAATAGTGCATACTAAAAAAATAGAAAAGATTACAAGTATTATCAACTACGGAGCAGAATATACAGGCA
>CAYSON010000231.1:0-6020 GCA_964432635.1 uncultured Desulfopila sp. | reverse complement strand
GGCAGGCAAGAATATCCGAGGCCCCGAGGTAGGTGGTGCGATCGCCGAGCGATTCGCGAGTTTGTTGTTGGGCGAGCTGCTGTAGGGCGGCTTGCAAGGTCAGCATCAGTTGGTCGGCCATGTCAGTATCCTCCTTGGTGGTGATGAAGGGAGGACAAGCCGACTCCCGCCGAGGGAATGGTTGCACTCCCTCTCGGTGATGGGTTGTGGCGTGTGGCTTTTACGCGGCTTTTTTCATCCAGCTTTTCTCGGTTTTCTCCCACTGAAAGCCGGCGGCCTTGAGCAACTCCTTCTTGTCAAACAGCCGGTCTCCCAGGGCGATAATCATGCCCGATCTTTTTTCGAAGGTGACTCCGGCAATTTTCGGCAGGTTTCCGTCATGGGCATCGGGTTGACTTTCGGTGTTCTTTGCAGGTGGTACCGGTTTTTTTGCGTTTCCGTTGTAGACGTGCTTCAAAAGGCCCTTGTAGGAGTCGCTGCCGATGGACAACAATGACATGCACTTCTGGATGGCATCAGTGATCGCGCCCTTCTGTGCATCGCCGACATTGCCTTTGACGATCTGCATCTGTCCCTTGTGCGAACCCTTGCAGAGCCATTCGCCATCGACGCGAACCAGCAGCTTGACCTCGGCAACCGCTTGATTGTCGAAGATCTCCTCCTTGCTCAGTTCATAGCGCCAGTTTTCCGGACCGAGAAACTCATTGACCGAATCGAACACGTATTGCGGTCTGTAGCCGTATTTGATCTGGCCGATCTGTTTGCCCTCCTTGTCGGTCATTTTGATTTCCTGAACCGCCTCGACGCCATAGGAGCGAAGTCGGTCGTTGATTGCGGTGATTTTTTCCTGAAGTGTTTGGGACATCTGTTTCCTCCTTGATTGAAGCGGGAGAAAACACTACACCCGAAGGGAGCGCGTGACTTTCTCCCTGGTGATGGGGTGATGGAATGGTAGGAACAACGGGAATCGTGCAAGAGGCGACCATGGTAACCAGGCGGAAGACGTCCGCAGGATGCGGTTAAACGCCGCCGAACAACATGGCCGAGGTACCTGGAGTTCAAGAACACCGGAGAAGGTGTTCAGCTACGCCCGATGACGGGGTATCTCACTTAAAAAAATGAGCCGGAGTGATAGGGACCATTTTACGTCTGATAGATAAAATATCAAGCAATTTCTTGCACATGAAAATTGAGCAGGAAGTCGATTATAGACCTGGGAGCATAACAACCCACCTCCATGGCCACACCTCCGAAAAATGATAACAGAAGCTGTTCATCGATGCTGGTCTCTTCCAAGGAGGAATAATGATCGACATATTCGAAGATCTTGCAGAGCGACACGGACTGAGCAAGGACGAAGTGGTGGCGGCGCTGGAGAGCGTTCTCTCGGAATCCTTCTCCACACGGGACCACCAGGAAATCATGGTGGTGGTTGATCACCATCTCCATGCCGAGGCCCTAGCCTACGGAATGGTAGATGGTATTATGCGGCAACGGCGGCTTGACCTCAGGCGGTTCAAGTCTGACAAAGCTTTGGAAAAGCGTCTCAGTGCGTATTTGGCAAAGATCGCTCTGGTCAAACAATGCTCACGATACAAACCCTTTGAAAGAACGTTGATTTGGGGAGAGATCGTCTCAAAAAGTCCAGACCAAAGTCTCCATGTGAAAACCAAAATCTTTCCAAAAACGCCGATCATCGCCGTTTGTCCCCTAAATCGATTAGGCATTCACGAAAGACATGGATCCCACCTTGCCCCCGGATCCACAAGGGCGTTTCATCTCCGCCGAATCGACCCGGTTTTGCACGGCGCAACTCCACGCCTGAAAATCACCCTCGACCGGGTCTCGAAAACCCTGGTCGAGAGTCTGTTTAAAAACTGGTTGCAAGACAATGGCATCAGAACCGAAGTCCACTGCTTCAAGAGATACGTTGGCCACAAGAGCATTGTCCTGGTCGAAAAGCAATTACCGAAAGAGGCGGTAGCGTTTGTTGACCGGGAATTGCGGGAGCGCATGAAAATCGTCCAGACTTCAATTTATCGACCTTCACGTCGACATTGAATTCTTTTTCAATGCGTTCTGAGCTACCCTCCCTCTCATAAAAACTATAATCACAAAAGGAAGTTGTATCGACTCTGGTTACAGAGCGTCAAAGCTGAAGCCACCGCCCTTATCGAATCATGGTTCGCTGAACAGAAAAGATCCAGGGGGGGCCATGCTCATGCTTTTTGCGCATGCTCTTGAAGGGATTAGTGACGGAATTATCCTCTGCTATGATTTTCCGACCATTGGTCCCTTCTGAAGGCCCAACTAAAGACCACGCCCCCAATAGCTGGACTGCGGTTTTCGCGGTATCCAAGGGAACCATCTTTTAAGAACGCTTCAAGCGTGCTCTCCCATCCTCTGCCATGACTGATTTTATGACCTTTAGAAAATAACCAGCACTCCATGGCCCAGTTCATCGCGGAGATGATATTGCCGGTGACCCAGTTAATTGCCTCACCATATTCAAGATAAAGGCGTGCATTTACTAAATCGTTCTTGGCAGCCCTGATGCAATCGGAGGTTTTCATAGCATACGATTTCATATTCTATACAAAGGATTGCGGTCGGTTGGCAATAATAGACACCAAAACGTCACGCCGCTTTTCGCAGCCTGTAAGACTCTCGCTCGTACGCTGCAGGGTGTAAAGGCAATTCAGTCTCTTTTGCTTTCTCTTGCGGCTATGAAACAATTCTCTATAGGTCTGAATCTCATGCATCGCCTCCTTCCGACTCGTATATCGCAGCTGGAAAGTGAGCTCGGTTTTCAGTGTCCCCCTAAGCTCTCCATGGGATCATTATGACAGCAATTTCCCTTACGATTCATGGAGGATTTTATATTGAATTGCAGAAGAAATTTCGGTATTCACCAGAACAATATTGGCTGCCATGATCGGAACGATGAATGAGGCATGGAGGTGGCCGTTTGTTGGCCATCGCCTGGGACAGGAATTGGCTAACAAGATTTCTGGTCATGCGACTGTTCATGGCGTAGCCGACAATTGCACTGGTATACAAATCCTTGTGACCGGCGAGATACAACCAACCCTCATCTGTAGAGATAGACGCAATATCGGTCAGCTAGATTTGATTCGAAGCATCTGTCATAAATTCATGATCCGGCAAGTTGCGTACCGGCAGCGACTCTTTGGCAAAGTACGCTGCAGCTTTTTTTAGGATATCTCGCTCCATCCGTACTGTATCCAAGTCTTCCTTGACCCTCGCCATTTCAAGTTCCACTTCAATGAGAGAACGCAGATTTTTGCAGACATTGCCAAGGCTGCCTGCACGCGCAGTTTTCACCGGTTTCTCAAGAATACTCACCGTTTAGGACAGGCGTTTGGCAGTCTCTCCAGATAAGAGTCCCTCTTCGAGCACTAATCGGGCAGCTTTCTCGCAAAACTCTTTCGTATATCTTCCTTGCGGTATCTTTCCATGGCTACACCTCCCCTGCTGTCTATGAATCTTCAGCTTTTGGGTGTCCACTTTTTTCAACCTACCTCCCATCTTCTCTCTCTTTGCGCGTCACGGGTGACAGACATTCTCTCAACTTGAGGGAAACCTCTTTTAGTTTTAGGAAAACAGCATTTTTTCAACCGGAACCATTTCATTGGCACAGAACAGCCATGGACATTCTGGATTAGGGAATGCCAGCAACCAAATAGCGGGAAAAACGAGAACAGTGGAACATACTTTGCATTCCAGACAATGAAGTTGGATAAATGCATGACAGATGCTCTGGAGCCATGCCCGACGACCACCATGATCTGATTTCCAGTGCGCATGCAATGGGCTGTTGATGCACGACAGTCAGATACCTGCAGACAACCGGACTTCACCCTGGAACAACTTCAGGGCGAGGTGTTTATGCCGTCCCTAGTGCTCAGGCGATATATCTCAACAAAACTGCTACTCTCGTCTACAGTCTTTGTCGTGAACGAAAAACCTTGGGTGAAATTGTTGCCATCCTGACAGACACAGCCCGAGAGCAGCATTCGAATATCCGCTGCTCTCGGGTTGAGATAGTCGGGCATCTTGTGGAAATGGGAATCTTGACCCTCCGAAATGACTAAGCCCACAGCCACCTTTGTGGTGGGGCCGCCCAGCACCAGGATCGAGATAGACTATAGCGGAAGCAAGGCAGTCAATAATCACGATTTTCTTTTTCAGGATATGTCAACCAGCACTGCCCCGGTATCAAAACGAAAATTCACGATTAGCAAAGATCTCCGTCAGCCCGGCCAACTGTATCTGAACGAGGGTTCGACTCAGTTATACAGCGGCGATTTCAGTTACGATTTCGCCTGCACCCCATTCAACGCGGCACTGGAGGAGGGTGCGAGCGATAACCAGGAGCATCTGGTCCTTCATGCGGCGGCCTTGGTCCATAATGGATGCGGTCTAGTTAACCCCGGGAAAAGCGGTGCCTGCAAGAGTAGAGGGGTTACTTGGTTGACCTTGGCGAGGGGCGGGTATCGTACCGATGATCTGGCATTCCTTAACCATGACGCTACCATCCATTCTGTTACATGCCCTCTCTCCCTGAGACCTGTCGCCATGGCAGTGCTCATTGGCCAAGTTCCGGCCAGGAGTCGCAAGCCTATCGCTGGTCGTCGCGGAACCATTCTGGTCCACTATCACCTTTGGCCAAAACGGCAGACTGTCACGCCGAGCCTAAACTCCCTGGTGTTTACGCGCTTTACCCCAGGAATCCCCCCTTCTCTAACTCCGATATCACCGGGACGAGCCTGTCTGTACTTCATGGAGTCGTATAACAATGTCCGTAGCTATCTGGATCATGGTATTACTCGATTAGCTCAGGTAGTCCATCGGGTTCCTTACTATTTCCTTCGTTTTGGAGGATTTGATGGCTTGCTGCAGTTCCTGACACCGATGTATGCAGCCCGACTGTGAGATAATGAACGAGCCGGGGTGGCGGCTCTTGCGACTCTGTTCCCGGGCGACTACCTGGCCTGATCGCACCGCGTGTCTGCAGGCATGCAGCCGGGCAGTTACCAATTGGCCGCAGGTCCTTGAAGTTGCTGAACAACAAGGAGTAAGCCCCCTGTTGCACTGGCATCTGAAAGGTGTGGACCGATACATCCCCGACGAGATCACGCGCGCCCTACACCTTCTCATGCTTCGCCATCGGTGGGCTGGCAGAATTTTGTCCAAGGTTCTGGGGGAAACGGTGGCTTCGCTCCAACAGGCTGGCCTAGAAGTCCTGGTGCTTAAAGGCGCGTCCCTGGCACACACTATCTATCCGGATATCGGGCTGCGTCCTATGCGCGATATCGATCTATTGCTCACCCGACAACAGGCTAATCAGGGTCGGAACCTGCTTTTGGCCCAAGGCTACAGTGAGCCGACCGCCATTCCGAAGGATCATTTCCACCTCCCTCCGCTCCAGAAAAACGTGGACGGCCTCCTGGTCAGTATTGAACTGCACCATGGTCTTTTTCCGAATCTGCCTCCATATTATCCTCGGCGTAACTTCTCAGAATTGTTGAGCCGAGCTGTTCCTTTTACCGTTAACGGCACAACGGCCTGGACCCTTGGCACCGAAGACATGATCTGGCACCTTTTTGAACACGGCCTGCATATGCCTTTGGTCTACGAATCTTTCCGGTTGATCGCCGTGGCCGATCTCATCACTCTGGTCGAGAACAGGCTGGACGAAATTGACTGGCACTCCCTGACAGCAACCGCTCCACGAGCTAGCGCAGCCCTACCGTTATTGCACCATATCACCCCCTGGCAAGACCGGGTTCGGAAGCGTTTCTCCTGGAAGCAGGAACCGGCCCCTGCCAATATCGGCGAACCATTCCAGGGCTGGCCCCACCACCGTCTGCCCGCCAGGCAGGGCAAAAATCTGCTGATAATTGCGCGAAACACCTTGATAGCGCCTGAGTGGTGGTGCCGACTGTATTACGGTGTCCAAGGCAGAATGCAGTGGTATTGGTGCTGCTGGGTACTCC
>CAYSON010000230.1:3690-6033 GCA_964432635.1 uncultured Desulfopila sp. | reverse complement strand
ACCACCAAGGAACCGCAAAGCGTCAACTGGTGGGCAAACCGTAACAAATATATCGTCAGCTACCTGAAAGCCGTCTACGGTGACGCCGCAACCAAGGAAAACGATTTCGGTTACTCCTGGCTGCCAAAAACCGACGTCGGCCAGAATGCCTCGTGGCTGATGATCTTTGACAAGATGCTCAAAGGCGATTTCGAAGGGTTCTTTGCCTGGGGACAAAATCCGGCCTGCTCCGGCGCCAACTCCAACAAGACCCGCGAGGCCATGACCAAGCTCAAGTGGCTGGTCAATGTCAACCTCTTTGACAACGAAACCGGCTCTTTCTGGCGCAGTCCCGGCTTGAACCCCAAGGATGTTAAGACTGAGGTGTTCTTCCTGCCCTGCTGTTCCTCCATGGAAAAGGAAGGCAGTATTGCCAACTCCGGACGCATGGCACAGTGGCGTTATAAAGCCGTTGAACCACTTGGCCAGTCGAAGCCCGATGCTGACATTGCCAACGAATTGTTCTTCAAGGTTCGCGAGCTGTATAAAAAAGAGGGCGGTGCCTTCCCCGATCCTATCCTCAATTTGAGCTGGGAATACGGTGAAAAAGATGCCGCCGGCAAAGTCAAACATGTGGATGTTCACGCCATTGCCAAGGAAATCAATGGCTACTGGCTGGAAGACGTTTACGACAAAAAGGTCGATCCGCCGAAACTCATCGGCAAAAAGGGCGATCTGGTCACCAGCTTCCCGTCTCTGCAGGCCGATGGTACGACTTCCTGCGGCAATTGGATCTACTGCAACTCCTACATCCTGAAAGACGGCAAACCCGTCAACATGATGGCGCGGCGTGGCAAAGAAGACCCGACGGGACTTGGGCTCTATCCCAATTGGAGCTGGACCTGGCCTGTTAACCGACGCATCATTTACAACCGCGCCTCGGTTGATCCGCAGGGACAACCCTGGGATCCGAAACGACCGTTGCTCAAATGGAATAAGGAAAAATCTATCTGGGAAGGCGATATCGTCGATGGTGGCGGACCACCGCCGGGACTCCCCGGGGGCAAGCTGCCCTTCATCATGAAATCGGACGGCATTTCCTCGATCTTCGGACCGGGTCTTGCAGAAGGTCCGTTCCCAGAGCATTATGAGGCCCTGGAATGTCCAGTCGAGAAGAATTCAATGTCCGGCCAGAGGATCAATCCAACCATCAAGATTTTCGGCGACAAGATGGATGTCTTTGCCACCTGTGACATGCGCTTCCCCTTTGTCGGCACAACCTACCGGGTGTCGGAGCACTGGCAGACCGGTTGTATGACCAGGCACTGTGACTGGCTTCAGGAAATGCAGCCGCAGAACTTTGTGGAGATGAGCATTGAACTGGCGAAAGATCTGAAGATCAATAATGGTGAAACGGTTATCGTCTCCTCAGCCCGTGGCGAGGTCAAAGCGGTTGCTATGGTCTCCGAACGGTTTAAACCCTTCAAAGTAGCCGACACGACTATCCACCAGGTCGGTATGCCCTGGCATTTCGGCTGGCAGTTCCCGGAAGACGGCAGCGGGTTTGACAGCACCAACCTGCTGACACCGAACGTGGGTGATCCGAACACAATGATACCCGAGTCGAAGGCCTTTATGGTCAACGTCCGGAAGGCATAGGGGGTGTAAATATGTCAAACGATACTACGAAAAACCGCAAAGCAATCCTGGTTACCCCCGAAGCCTGCATTGGCTGCCGGGCCTGCCAGGTTGCCTGCAAAAGCTGGAACCAGCTGCCGGCGATCAAAACCAAGAACAACGGCACCTACCAGAATCCACCCGATCTGGAAAGCAGTACCTTCAACATCATCCGCTTCGCCGAGGTGCCCTCCAAGGAAAACCCGGTGCGCTGGCTCTTCGTCAGCCGCCGCTGCATGCACTGCGAGGACGCCGGCTGTGTCAAGATTTGTCCCTCCGGGGCCCTGTATAAAACCGCCGAGGGCGCCGTGGCGTATAATCACGACAAATGTATCGGTTGCAAGCTGTGCGCCACTGGCTGTCCCTTCGACGTGCCGCGCTACGGCAAGGATGGCAAGATCACCAAGTGCCATCTCTGCTTCGACCGTATTGCCGCCAACATGACCCCGTCCTGCGTCAAGACCTGCCCGACCGGGGCGCTCAAATATGGCGTTCGAGACGAGTTGATCTCCGAGGCCAAAAAGGGCGGGTACACCACCGTGTACGGAGAAAAGGACCTGAGCGGTCTTGGCTCGATCTACGCCTTCAAGGAAGAGCCTAAACTCTATGGTTTAAAGGAGAATCCGACCCTGCCGAGCAGCGTGGCCTTCGTGCTGTCCCACAGCGCCGCCACGCCGAGTTCGTTCG
>CAYSON010000230.1:0-3680 GCA_964432635.1 uncultured Desulfopila sp. | reverse complement strand
GTGGGCGTCGTGGACAACTCGTTGAAGCCGCTGTCGTGGAGCTGTCTTGGCGGAATGGTCGCCGCGGCGTGTATCCATTATCTGTCCATCGGCCCCCACAAGGAAGAGAAGGAGGAGGTGTAACATGGCTGAAATGGTAAGAAAATCAAGTGGCGACGAAATCCTCAACCACTGGATACTCGCCGGAAGTTGTATGCTCCTCGCCCTCACCGGCTTTACTTTTCTCTTTCATCTTGACGGCGTCGCCGCAGTCTTTGGCGGTTACAACACCATGAAAGACGTGCACAACTGGCTGGGGGTGGCATTTACCGTGTCGCTGCTCTATTCGATGCGCCACTACCTTGTCGACGCCTTTGAGTACGACGCCGACGATGTGAAGTGGTTCATGGTGGCGGGTGGGTATCTTTCCCACAAGGTCAAAGTGCCGCCGATGGGTAAATACAACCCCGGACAGAAACTCTACTACCTGGCCATCGTCGGCGCCGGTATCGCCATCACTGCCTCCGGTCTCGGCATGTGGCTGATGAAGGACAACGCCGCGGTGATGATGTATTCCCACCTTATTCACAACCTGGCCTTTGTTATTTTCGCCATTGCCGTACCGGTGCATATTTACCTTGGCACCGTGGCCAATCCTGGTACCTTTAAGCTCATGATCAGCGGCACCCTGCCCCTGGAAGAGGCCAAACGAAGATACCCAAAATGGATGAAGGCAGCCGGCAAGATGTAAACGGTATTGCCATGAACCATAACTTTTAAAGGAGAAAGGGGATACTTCGGTATCCCCTTTTTTGTCTACTATGAAAACAGCCCTTGCCGCCTGTCTCGCCCTGCTGCTCTCCGTCTCCCTGGCTCTAGCCGAGAAACCTCGGGTGCAGATTCCCATTGGCAATTCCCCTTCTATCGGTCCAGCAGATGCCCCAGTGACCGTCGTCGAATTTCTCGACTTCCAATGACCCCACTGCGTTGCGGCCGGTCCGGTCGTCAAGCAGCTACTCGCCGCCTATCCCGGCAAGATCCGGCTGGTGGTGAAGAATTATCCCTACAAATACCGTGACTTCTCTCGCATTTCCGCAGCCGCCTCACTCGCCGCCGGCGCCCAGGGCAAGTACTGGGAGATGCATGATCTGCTGCTTGCCCGCTCGCCCAAGCTCGATCGCGCCAGCCTTCTCTCCTATGCCGAAGAGCTCGCTCTCGACATGAAGACCTTCACTGAAGCCATCGACACCGAGAAGTATGGTGCGGCCATTGACGCCGATCTCAAGCTTGCGGAATCCCTGGATCTCTACAACACCCCGACCTATTATATCAACGGCCGCCAGCTGATAGGTGATAGGCCATTGGAGGTGTTGAAAAAGATCGTCGAGGAAGAACTCCAGCTCAAGGGGAAATAATATGATGAAGGCATGGGTCGTTATTCTTGCATCGTTTTTTCTCTTTCCCGGTCCGACATCGGCAAGCACCCTGAACCCGATCGGCGCGGTACCGATCCCTGCAGAAAACCCGCAGACGCCTGAGAAGATCGAATTGGGTAAGAAACTCTTTTTTGATCGCCGCCTCTCCGGCGATGGCACGATGAGCTGCTCCACCTGCCATGACCCCAAGCAGGGCTTCAGCGATGGCTTAGCCACCTCGCTTAGCTATCCGACGACGAAAAACTGGCGCAACTCGCCGACCCTGATCAACGTTGCCTATCAAAAAAACCTTTTTCATGATGGCCGCTCGCAAAACCTCGAAGAACAGGCACTGTTCCCGATGATGTCCGCCTTCGAAATGAATCAGAACCTTGATTTTCTCGAGGAGGAGATTCGCGCCGTGCCGGAGTACCGAGAGGCCTTTACCGCGGTGTTCGGGGATGCCGACACCACCCGCGAGCGGATTGCCCAAGCCCTTGCCTCCTTCCAACGAACCCTGGTCTCCGGCACGGCCCCCTTGGATAAATTCCTCGGGGGTGACGACAAGGCACTTTCCCCAGAGGCGCAAAAAGGGTATGAGATTTTCACCGGGAAAGCTAGATGCATCTCATGCCACAACGGCCCAATCCTCAGCGACGTCGTGTTGCATGCATTGCTGGTCGAGGAGTCCCCCGAATCCAGGGACGACCCCCGGCTCGCCGCCACTCGACGCTTTGTCGCCAAGGTCTCCGGGTATGAGGATTTTCGTAACCTTGAAGGAGATCCCGGCCGTTTCCTGGTCAGCAAGAGCTCCCGGGACTGGAAGGCCTTTCGCACCCCGACCCTGCGCGAGGTGGCCAGTACCGCGCCCTATATGCACAACGGTCGTTACCAGAAGCTTGCAGAGGTTATTGAATTTTTCAATAGTGGTGGGGGCGTCGGCAACGAAGCGCTCAAGCCGCTCAGCCTCAGCGACGAAGAGAAATCGCAACTGCGCGTCTTTCTCGAAGAAGGGTTGAGCAGTGCTCGACCCGCCTTCGTTTATCCCAAAATTCCCTAAGGAGCACCATGACCATCGATACCGCCGCGCTCATTGTACAGCGCCCCCACCTCAAGGATCCTCTCGAGCTGTACGCCAGGTGGCAGGAATTCCAGCGCCAGGGCGCAGCGCTCCTGCCCCGGGAACGTGCGGAGTTGTCCGTTGCCGATGGCAAGGCCTACCCGCGAGAAATCGCTTCAGCCCTCTTTGACCTGTTTGTCACGACCTTCAACCTGCCGAGCGCCGACTTCACCCCGCTGAGCAAGGCGCTTGCTGCCGGCGAGATCGACTTTATGAAATTGCCTCTGGGCGAGATGCCGAGCCTTCCGGGTCTTGACGTTAAGAAGGAGGAGTTGACACGGCTGCTCTTTCTCCTTTCTCGCCCCTATTTTCTCGCCCTGCGCGACAGCTACCCATTGGACGGCAGCGAATGGCAGGAGGGGCGCTGCCCACTCTGCTCGGCCCGTCCTGCCATGTCCTCGATCGTCGAAGGCCCGAAAAGGTTGCTGCACTGCTCCTATTGTGCCACCTCCGGGCCCTACCGCTTCATTGGTTGCCCCAACTGCGGGTGCGTCGATACCGACAAACTGGAGGCGGTGCTCTCCGAGGACGAACCGGGCTTTCGCGTCGCCACCTGTGATGCTTGCCTCAGTTATGTCAAGGTTGCAGAAAATTCGGTCCTTAGTCAGATGAGTCTTGATCTTGCCGATCTGGCCAGTCTGCCCCTGGATATCATCGCCCAGAATAAAGGGTACAGCCGACTCGCCCCCAACCCGGTCAGTCTCTGGAAGATGGCGTAGGAGAGACGGTACCCCCTGCACCGCGATAATTCTCTGGCATTGCCCAGGGAATCGGGATTATAAGAGGATGCTGTTTTTTATCGTCGCAAATTCCTCTTTTTTCGGATCCCTCAATGTCCAATCATCGACGCCTTTTTGCCTCTCTTCTTCTTATTGCCACCGTGCTGGTCGCCGGCTCCTCATGGGCTGGCGACCAGCCGAGTGACAGCCAGCCCGGCAATCGCATGAGCCTCACCCAGGCGGCCGTTCTCGGGGTAGTTGAAGGGGTAACCGAGTATCTGCCGGTGAGCTCCACCGGCCACCTCCTCCTCGCCCAGAGGGTCATGGGTATCGGTGCCGGTAGCGAAAGCGAAAAGGAGGCCGCCGACGCCTACGCCATTTGCATCCAGGCCGGGGCAATCATCGCCGTCCTTGGTCTCTATTTTTCCCGGGTGCGGCAGATGCTGC
>CAYSON010000229.1:0-6034 GCA_964432635.1 uncultured Desulfopila sp. | reverse complement strand
AGGCCACAAACAGTGAAACGGAGAGCAGTGTTGCCGTCAATCCTGTACCCCACAAGACCACAAGTTTGCGTATACTCCAGGAATACGTGGAAGTATTCAGTCGCAGCACGGGGTTGAACAGCGGCGGTAGTGCATAGCGCATAGGTATCATCCTCTATCCGGCAAAGAAATGGGATCTTGTGCAATTTTCCCGCAAAAATACCACAAAACATGCAAACGTGGAATAGCAAATCAACATAACCTGCTGTTAAAAATGCTGTAATTCAATTGCGCTACTTTTTGGCACGTATTTTGTTAACAAGAGAGCAGCAAAAAGAAGGGAAACCGGCAACACCAACAACCAAGGAAACAGCAACACATTCAACAACATCAACCAAGGAGCACAGCATGAAAAAAAGATTGCAACACATGTGGTGGATGGTCGCAACCATGATCCTGATGGCGCCGAGCCTGGGTCTCGCCGCAGGTGGAGGAGGAGCACCCATCGTTCTTGTCGCGGATACCCGCAAGCTTGACGGAGCCATGGCCTGGTGGGCAAATCTCTATAACGAGAGCCATCTTTATTTCGCCCTGGTGACCATCATCATCATCCCCGTCACCGGCGTGGTTTTCGGGGTCCTGGCGGATATCATCATGGGCTGGATCGGCATCGATCTGAAGAGCCGAGAATTGGCTGAACATTAATATTTACAAAAAAGGAGATTCTCATGGAATGGCTCTATATCCTCATGCCTATCGCCGGTGTTAAAATCTTTTGGCCCGGCTTGATTATTCTCGGTGTCGGTGTCGGTATTATCGGCGGCTTTTTTGGAATGGGCGGTGCCTGGATGGTCACCCCCGGCCTGAACATTCTCGGTTTCCCCATGGCCTTTGCCATCGGCACCGATATCGCCCACATGGCCGGCAAGTCACTGATTTCCACCATGCGTCACGGAAAATTCGGTAATGTCGACTACAAACTCGGCCTTATCATGCTGGTCGGTACTGTGGTCGGCTTTGAGGCCGGCGCGCAAATGGTCATGTGGCTCGAGCGTATCGGCTCGGTGGAAAAAGTTGTCCGTTGGATCTACATCGCGCTTCTCGCCTTCATCGCCTGGATGGTCTTTCATGATGTCGCCAAGCGCGCCGCCAAGGAAAAAGCCGCCGCCGCCAGAGGCGAAAAGCTTGATGTTACCGCGACGGGGGTCGAATGGCACAAAACCCTTCACAAAATCAAGATCCCGCCGATGGTCCATCTTGATGTGGCCGGAATCTATTGCAGTGCCTGGCTGCCGATTTTCGTCAGTTTCTTTACTGGATGGCTGGCCGGTATCCTCGGCATTGGCGGCGGTCTCATCCGTATGCCGGCACTGATCTACATGATCGGTTGCCCGACTCATGTGGCCGTTGGTACTGATCTTTTTGAAGTCGCCATCTCCGGCCTGTACGGCGCCTGGACCTTTACTTACAAAGGGCGCACCGAGTTGGTCGCTGCCATGGTTATGCTCGTCGGCGCTGCCATGGGGGCGCAGGTGGGTGCTGTCGCCACAAAATACATCAAAGGCTACGGAATTCGCATTGCCTTCGGCCTGGCGGTCATCGGGTGCGCTGTCTCCATTCTGATGAAACTTGTGCAACCGTGGGTGCCGCAGTGGAAAGCCGCCTTGGACACTGGATCGACGGTACTGGTTCTCGGACTGGTGAGCGCGATGTCACTCTATATCTTTGTGAGAATGGTCGCCGGCGTGAAAAGAGAATTGGCGCAAAAGCAAAAATAACAGTAATCAAGATATGTTGAAGGAGAACCTATGAGACGCTATTCGCAAATATTGGGCTCCATGGCAGCGGCAATGATCTTTACCGCCACGGCCTGCAATGCCATGACCTTCGGTCAAGTTGAACAGGGGCGAGTTATCGCCTTCGACAAGGACAAAAGAGAAGTGAGCATGATTATCGACACTTCCCTCGATGCGACCAAACCGGCGTACGACAAGCTCCCCCCGGTCGTCTTCAAGCTCCCCGATGATGAAGGCGAAGTCGGACCCTTGCCCAAAGCCGGACAGCGCATGAAGCTAGACACCGACAAAAAGGTCATTGTTATCTACGATACCAACAGTAAAAAATTTGAAACCTTGCCGATAAACATCACCGATTTGCAGCAGTCGATTGAAAAAGATCATCCCCTGGTTTTTGACAAGGTGGAGAAAAAAGCCAAACCGATGCCGGTTATCGACAAGGAGAAAAAGACCGTCACCATTTACTCGGGGCGACAAAAGATGCTCTGCACCTTCGCCATTCCCGAGAACTACACCAACTATCCGGTGAGCACCTGGGATGCCGGCGACGAAGTGAGGATCTACTATAAATCCGCCGGACAAGCACTTCGCTTCATGAATGTGTCCAAAACCGATATCTACAAAAAGTAACTGAGTGCGGGCGAGTGGGGACTTCCCCACTCGCCCCCTCGCAGGAGAGACCGCCATGTCTGAGTATCGCAGCTTTCTTGTTCAGAAATCACTCGTCTTCGCTGCCAACCTTCTTGTCATCATTGCCCTTTTCATCGCCATGTATCGGGCGTCACTCTTTCCCGACGACTTCACTCCCACTTTCTTCATGACCTTTTTCTCACTGTTCGTGCCCATTTTCATCCTTGGCTATATGGGCCGGCGCTTTCTCCTTCAACGCCAAAAGATGCCCATATGAAACTCGATCCCCGCTTGGTGGTATCCCAGAAAATTTCCGGCTTCTGCGCCATGGTGCTGTTTCTTTGCGCCTTGGCGGCCTTCGTCGACGCTATGATCGGTGGCTTGGCAGGGAATTCCGGCACCATCGAACTCATTCCCGGAGAGCGCTTCCAGATAAGCGGTCCCATGCCCCAGAAGACCGACACTCTCGCCGATTTCGTCATCGAGGGAGAACCTGCGGACGGAGCGGTGCGCTTGATACCCGAAACAATCTTTTCCGGGTACTGGTTTGGGGGATCGATGTGGCGTGGCGCCGTTGTCGCCACCGCCTCTTCCCAAGCGGACAATGTGGTGATTCGTGTCAGGGATCGCTTCGGCGAAAAACAGAATCCGGCCCTGGTCTTTACCGTCAAGGTTTACCCTGATGCCGCCACCAAACAAATCAATTCTCCGTCCTTTTTGATGCGCCAGAGCGGCATCAACCCCTACTATTTCGCCGTCGTCTTTCTGCTCGGTGGAATACTCAGCGGTGCCGCCAACTACTACTTCGGTAAACTTTGGGCGAACTACCTTGGCAAGCGCATGTGCGGGGAAATCTACATTCTCAAGAAAGGGGAAAACGGTGCGGAAGCCACCTGTGAATTGAGTTCCTCCCGCCAAATGGATGCCGGCACGCTCTGCACCCTGTATCGACGCACCGGAGAGATGGTAGGCACCGCACACCTTCTTGAGCAGCAACCGAAAAGTGTGCGCCTGAGAATCGACAACCAGGCAATGGTAAAAATAGGCGACATCGCCTGTGTACCATTCTCTCCGGCCGATTGATTGTTTCTACGACATCAGTCACCGAATACACGACCGGAACTGCCGCTTGACCCTACGGGCAACACCATAGTGAGGCCTTCTCCAGTGTGCCAAGCAGTTTTGCGGTCGTCGAACCGACCCCGACGCCCTTCTCCGCTTCCATGCGCTCCCCGCGAAAACCTACGGCCACTGCGGCGTAGCCTCCCTTGTGCAATTCTCCGAGAATCGTCGAGACCGCCGACAAGCCCCAGGCGGTCCTGCGCCGTATTCTCGTGGCGGCGATGCCATGCTTGATAAGGGCGTGCTCGGCGGCGGCAAAGATGGCCTCTACCTTGTCGTTATCTCCAGCCGCTTGGAAGAGGGTAATACCATGCTGTTGCTGATCGTTAAGGATGAAACCAACATGGTCCACCACCCGCAGGGCGTTGCTCGAGCCATCAAGACAGACCAGGATGTTTTCCCCCTGGGGTTCCGCTTCCGGACAGATCCACAGCGGAGTGGTGCAGCAGTTTCCATTGATGATGGCCAGGGCGGTTTCGTCGGCGGGACGCTCGAACAGCCATTGCAGCGAATAGGAGGAGCGGCGTCCAAGAATGATGGCTTCGTAGAGGCCGCGTGCACCCTCTTCGAGAATATCCTTGACCTTGCCGTAGCGCTCGGAGAAGGTCTTGGTAACCATGTGCTCGGTGGCCAAATTGTGCTCGGCCAATAGCTCCCTGGCCTTGAAAATGGCCCGACGCGCCGAGACGGTGACTTGACCCTGTATGCCATCGCTCGGTCCCTGCCACATCTGGCCAAGGGTCTTGGCCATGGAGCTGTCGTCGCTGCGGCAGACGTGCAACAAGGTCACCTGATGTTCGCCGATGGAATGGAAAAACGAACAGAGAAAGCGTACCCCGTAGAGGTTTTCGATGTCATTGCTGATGGTGACGAGAAAGTGTTTTTTCATTGGCGTAAGCTATGCGGTTATTTGATGATGGACGTGTTTCTTTGCGAGCGAGGGACTACAGCATATCAACTTGGTCGAGGTCGATGGTGAGATCGTAGGTTCCTTCCTCCATATTGAGTTTGGTGGTGAAACCGGCCTTCTTCCCCAAATGGAGCATTTGCGTGTTCTCACGCAGCACCGTACCCCACACCTTCTTCACCCCCTGCTTCTTGGCGGCGCGCAGCAGGTGGAGGAGCAGCGCCGCACCCACCCCCTGTCCTTGCCATGGATCGCCGACCATGATCGAAAACTCGGTATGGTTAAGATCAGGATCGGCGATGAACCGGGCCACGCCGAGCATCCGCTCTGGAGTCTCGCCCTCGTCGAAGGCCACCAGGGCAAGGTGGCGGTCGTAATCGATTTGGGTGAGCATGGCCAGCAGTTCCGGGCTGAGCGCCCGCATATGACGAAAGAAGCGGTAGTAGACGCTGGTCGGCGAGAGCGTCTTGAACAGCTCGACAAAGGGCTCGGCATCCTCCGGGTGAATTGGTCGGATGGTCAGGCGCTGCCCACTTCTGGTGACGGTACACACCTCGTATTGTGACGGATAGGGGCTGATCACCAGATGCAGGGGCGACTCAGCCGGAGCCGGCTGGAGAAGGATGCGGGCATCGACCACCAAGGGCAGACCGTTTTTGACCAGGAGCGGATTGATATCAAGTTCGGCCACTTCGGGGATGTCGACGGCCAATTGCGACAGTTGCAGCAGCATGGTCTCAAGTTTTGCCATGTCCAGCGGCGGCTTGTTGCGATAGCCGCGCAGCAGACGGGCTATGCGCGTTTCCTCGACCATGCGGCGGATCAACTGCCGGTTGAGCGGTGGCAGGGCCAAGACCCGGTCGGCGATGATCTCAGCAAAGATACCGCCGCTGCCAAAAAGCAGCACCGGCCCAAACAAGGGATCGCGCTTGATGCCGAGCATCAGCTCGAAATCGGCGGCGGCGATATAGGCCTGCACCGATACTCCGCTGAGGCGCGCCTGGGGGTTACTCCGGGTGGCACCGGCGACAATGCGCGCATAGGCCTGCCGCACCTCCTGCACACTGCGCAGATCAAGCTGCACTCCATCAGCATCGCTCTTGTGGGTAATATCCGGGGACACTACCTTGAGCGCCACCGGCAGGCCCATCTCCATGGCTATGGCCACCGCCTCGTCGACAGAGGTGGCAAGCCTCGTTTGCGTCACCTCCATGCCGTAGGCGGCGAGCAGCTCCTTGCTCTCGGTCTCGCCGAGGAACCGCCCCTTTTCGGCCTTAACCACAAGATCACGGGCATAAGTAGGGTCGAAAGTCAGTCGACGCTGAGCCCGCGGGGGAATCTCCTTGAGTAACTGGAGGTTGCGCCCGTGTCGTACCAGGGTGGCGAAGGCATGCACCGCCCGGTCCGGGCTGGAGTAGGTGGCGATGGCGTTGTCGTTGAGGTAGTGGATGGCCTCAGCCACATCCCGTGCCCCCATCCACACCGCAAAGATCGGAAAGGGTTTGCCCTTGAGACGCTGCACCAGCATCTTCGCAACTTGCAATGGATCGGCCAAGGCTTGGGGAAGAAAAATGACCATCAGCCCGTCAAGCGCGGTTTC
>CAYSON010000228.1:0-6037 GCA_964432635.1 uncultured Desulfopila sp. | reverse complement strand
GAACTGCGCCTCGACTCGCTGTTGCAATTGGGCATGGTCGAGAAAAGCGGCCTGCCGGACAAGTACCGCTTTATCCTTGAGCGCATCATCCGTATCACTCGCAGCGAGGAGGGCTATCTTGCCCTGGTTGATGCTTCCCAGACCCATATAACCCTTTGCGCTCATTTCGACCGTGACGGCGCTCAGTTAGGCGATGACAATGCGGTGGAACTGGCCATTCCCGTCTCCCAGGCGGGCTTGCCCGGAAGGGCGGTTCTTATCAAGGGGGCGGTCGTCGTCAACCAAGTGATGGTGGGCTCGGCACATGACTGTTCTCCCTACCTGCGCCAGGTGGTCAGCCATCTTGATGTGCCGCTTTTCAACGACGGCCAGATCGTCGCTGTCGCCGGGGTCTGCAACAACCTGGAACACTATGACAATGGCGATGTGCGTCAGGTGACCATGCTCCTTGAGGGGCTGTGGGTGCACGTCTTGAAAAGAACGGCCGAGGAAGAGCTGGCCCGGCTGGAACGGCAGATCATCGCGGTCAGCGAGGAAGAACGGAGCAAGATCGGGCGCGACCTGCACGACGATCTCGGCTCGCACCTCACCGGCGTCGAACTGCTCAGCAAGGCTCTGCAGCAGCACCTGCGTGAGGAGGTGCCGGAGCGGGCCGAGCAACTCGGCACCATTCGTAACCTCATTCGTGATGCCATCGAGAAGACCAGGCGCCTCTCGCAAGGACTCTATCCGGTGCATGTGGTTGAGTACGGGCTGGAGGCGGCCATTGAAGAATTGGTTGCCGAGGCCAAAAAAATGTTTAAGGTGAGCTTCGATCTGTCATGGCAGGATGGTGGCCACACCCTCGGCAAGAACACCGCCACCCACCTGCATTACATCATCCGCGAGGCGGTATTTAACGCGGCGCGACACGGCAAACCCAACAATATCGGCATCTATATGATTCAGGACGAGAACGGTTTTTCACTGAAAATCGTCGACGACGGCAGGGGGTTTGCGGGAACACCGGCGGCCACCGGGATGGGATTTCACACCATGAAATACCGGGCCAAGGCGATCGGGGCCACTCTGGCCATCAGTTCCGGGGAGAAGAGCGGCACCATTATTTCGGTGAGCGGTAAGGGGCAGGAATGAAGGCGCGGGTCATCATCGTTGACGATCATCCCATCTTTCGCATGGGAATGGCGGAGCTGCTCAATCAGGAGGACGATTTCACCGTCTGCGGGCTGGCCGAGGATATCGCCGGGGCCCGCCGGGTCATTCAGCAACATCAGCCCGACCTGGCAATCATTGATATTACCCTGGCCGGGGAAAACGGCCTCGATCTGGTCAAGGAACTTTCCGGCGAAAAAAGCGCTTTACTCATCCTGGTGCTCTCCATGCACGACGAGCAGGTTTGGGCGGAGCGCGCCATCCGGGCCGGGGCCCGTGGGTACATCATGAAAAAGGAGGCGAGCGAGAAGGTTATTTTCGCTTTGCGCAACATCCTCGGCGGCAAAATCCATGTCAGCGCCAGCATCATGGAGCGATTACTTGATCGCTTCCAATGGAAGCAGGAGGTAACCGCCGCTCCCACCGTCGATCTGCTCACTGACCGTGAACTTGAGGTCTTTCGCTTGGTTGGCGCAGGTCTGTCCACCAGGGAGATTGCCGAGCGTATGAACCTCGGGGTCAAGACCATCGGCACCTATCGCGATCGGGTTAAGCAGAAGATGGGGATCAAAACCGCCGCCGAACTGATTCGACGCGCCGTATTGTGGACCGAGCAAGAATTTTTTGAGCCAGAAAACAAGGATACCGTGTAGGTCCCGGACCTACTGCCGCTGTTGACTCTTGCCTACAAAAGAAAAGGGAGTCGGCCGATTCCTTTCCCCATTCTTATCCTCTATACTGCCTATCATCTTTTGGCTATAAACGTATCTGGACCTTCCCGTAGTCATCTGTGGTACATGGGTTTCAGCTTTTCTCGGCGAAGCCGATAAGAGCGGAAGAGACGGTCCTGGCACAGAGATACTGTTGGCGGCAGGGGGAATTCGACAAGGCTGTGTGTCCAAGAACGCAACATGGTGCATATCTCATTGTCGTTGGTCTGCCGGTCCGCGGTGGGTTTTACGCGGATTATTCATTATTGAGGTCAACCTCCTTCTCGTACGGTAACTTTCCCTTGAGCAAGGAAGAGAGTGGTCCGTGCGGGCTTGTCCTCTTGCCATCGAAAAGTGGGTTCCCCCTGTCGTCAACGCCTTTCCCAGCCTTCTTCGGCGCCAGCCGAAGACCGTTCTGCACTGAAAGTGCCAGGACGAAAAGCGCCGGGTCAAAAGACAATTCTGTGTGCAACCCCCCTTTCGTATGCTACCTTGGTGGCGGCAAACCCCTTGCCGGGTTTGGAGGATATGCAACATGGGGTCCAGGCATGATTTGTCGCGGGGTTTCCGGCTGCACCATATGCTCTCGGCGCCCTTTTTCATCGGATAGGAAAGGAGAGTATGGCACCAATTATCACCTTCATCGGCTGGCATGACAGCGGCAAGACTACCCTCGCCACCCAAGTTGTCAACCATTTGACCGGGCAGGGCTATCGTATCGCGGTGATCAAATCAACCAGCGACGAGGGCATTTCCTTCGACACTCCCGGCACCGACACCTATAAGCACAAAGGGGCCGGCGCGGTGGGGGTAATGTTGGTTGCGCCTGACCAGATGGTGATGCAAACCGGGAATCGCCGTCTCTCGCTTCGCACCCTGGCGCACCGATACTTCCCGGATGTTGACCTGGTCATCGGCGAGGGTTTCAAGACGGCAAGAAAAATTCCCAAGATCGAAGTATTGCGTAATATTGAGCAATCGCTGCGCGAGGAGGTTCAGGGGATCGTCGCCGTCGCCACCGACCTTGAAGGAGTCAGCGGCGATAACGTCTTTCACCTTGATGCGGTGGAGGATATCGCCCGGTTTATCGAGAAGCGCTATCTGCGCAGCAAGGCAAGGTGCGAGATCGCTACCCTTCTCGTCAACGGCGAGAAGATCCCCCTCAAGGAGTTTGTCCAGGAAGCCCTGGCCGGCACCATCCGCGGTTTTGTCGAATCCTTGAAGGTTTCCAAGGAAATTCGCGAAATAGAAATCCGCATCAAGGTCGGTGTTTGAGAAAGATGACGTGTTTGGGAGATTTGAACTGAAAGAAAACCCTTGGTAGGATTATCGCAGTTGCATGTATCGTTCTCGGTAGGCCTTGAGCTCTTGCGGAGGGAGATAGAGAAAGAGCTGAAAATTCTCGTCGCCGAGTGAGGTGTTGAACTCGGCCAGCTTGACGGTCTTCTCCTTAAACCTGTCGATTTCGTCAAAGACAAAAGGGCCACGGTAGATAGTGCCGAAGGTTTTGTCTTCGGCAGCTCCAAAATACCCTAGAGCAATAATGATCGGCACCTTATAGGTGTTGTGCAGTTCCTCCGCTGCCTCCAATAGCTGACGGAGGCTTTCGGGGTGTTCAAATTCCTTGGAAAACCGCACGAAGTTGCGCAAAGTTTTTTCCTGAACCAGGTAAATCCGATTTTTCGAATAATACGCGATCGGTTCGATGGCGTACTCCGGCGAGCCGATAATAATGCCATCGTGAAGCTGGGCATTGGTGGTCAGGTATTTGCCGATGGCCTGCGCCGTGCTCTTTTCCACGGCCGCTTCCTCGCACACGATGATGTAGTTGATGTGGATTTCTTTGAGCAAAAACGGCAGAAAAAAGACCAGCAAGATGCCGTGGAAAAGTACCTTGCTGCCGTGGAATAAGCCGCTGTAGCGTCCGGTTTTGAGACCGGAGAGAACCATCCATAAAAGGGCCATGGTGAAGCCGACAATCACCCCCTGATGCCGGGTTTGCGGATAGATGATGGCCAGGCCGACGATATTGAAAAGAAAGAAGGCGAGAAAGAGTAGAATTCCCCAGAAGGGTCGGACACACCCCACAGCGACGACCAGGGCGGCGACGAAGAGGTCGCGATAGCCGGTTTTGACATGCATGATGTAATAGAGCAACTCGCCGGGATGGCGAAAGGCTCTGGAAACCACCGCCGGCCAATCCACCTTGGCAAGATGATTTGCCGATACGAATACTGATTCCGCGTCGATTCGGGTGCTGTAGTAGGAAAGTGCCACCCCGGCCACAGCGATAACTGAGGCGAACAGGTAGCGCTTGTCCTTGAGGACATGAAAGCCCGAATCGGCGATCCACCCAGCAAGAAAGAGGCCGGAGAGGTACATGCCGTAGGAATTACTGTTGGCCTGGAGAAAGAGGAGCAGGCCGATAAGCAGCGGGTTCTGCTCCTTTTTTGAGGCCAGCATCGCTAGAGCGAAAAAGAGCAGCATGCTGATGCCGTAGTCCCTGGCGTCGACGGTGTTGACCGAGAAGGGGATGATGCCGAAGATGAACAGCACCTTGAGCAGCAGCGGAAAGGGGGAGTGTTTGACGAAGAGGTGCACGGTGAAATAGCCGATGACCAGGCTGGCCATCTGCAGGGAAACCGGGTGCGGCATCACCAGATGCACGGCCATGAGGATGGTGCGCCAGAGCAGGGGGTGGCCATCGTACTTGGCGAGATTGAAATAGTCGGCGAAACTGTTGGTGCCGGTGGCCATGAGGTACTGCCGTGTCTCGTCGCGCCAGAGTTCGTGGGTCAGGGTTGAGGCGACAACGGCAATAATCCACAGGCCGAGGGCAATATTTTCAATGGCTGCCGCCGTCTTCGGCGGCGGATTGTTCCATTTGCGAAAAATGGCGAGGCTATCCTGGATGGTTATCATTGGTGGTTGCAAGGGTAGTTGTGGTTAGTGCAGCGGAGATCGAAGAGGTGTTGCGATAATGTTGTTGGGCGAAGGAATACCAGAAACGATGGTAGCGACTCACGACGATTTTTGCAATGGCAATTCAATTTCTTACGGCGATTTTCGGCCCTTGCCCACCGTCATAAGACGTGGCAAGGGTGGTGCGGTACTAAAACCGCGCCTGCATATAAGGCTGGAGAACCCCCGGTATCTCGATGCTCCCGTCTTGGCGTTGATAGTTTTCCATAATGGCCACTAGGGTCCTGCCCACCGCCAGGCCGGAACCGTTCAAGGTGTGCACCAAGCGGCTCTTTTTCTGTCCCTCGGGCCGATACCTGATGCCGCCGCGTCGGGCCTGGAAATCAAGAAAGTTGGAGCAGGAGGAGATCTCGCGGTAGGCGTTCTGCGCCGGCAGCCAAACCTCGATATCGTAAGTCTTGGCTGAGGAAAAGCCGATGTCGCCGGTGCACAGGGCCACCACCCGGTAGTGCAGGCCGAGGAGTTGCAACACCGTCTCGGCGTCAAGGAGCAACGACTCCAGTTCCTGGTCGGAGGTCTCGGGGGTGAAGAATTTGACCAATTCCACCTTGTCGAACTGGTGTTGGCGGATCAGACCGCGGGTATCGCGGCCGTGGCTACCGGCCTCTGATCGAAAGCAGGGGGTATAGGCGGTATATTTGACCGGCAATTCCGCCTCAGCAAGTGTCTCGTCGCGATGGATGTTGGTCACCGGCACCTCGGCGGTGGGGATGAGATAGAGATCCCAACCCTCGATCTTGAAGAGGTCGTCGGCAAACTTGGGCAGCTGTCCGGTGGCGGTCATCGACGGGGTGTTAACCATGAACGGCGGCAGTACTTCAGTGTAGCCGTGACGCTCGGTGTGAAGATCGAGCATGAAATTGATCAAAGCCCGCTCAAGCTTTGAGGCAAGGCCTTTGAGCAGCGAAAAACGCGCCCCGGACAACTTGGCGGCCCGCTCGAAATCGAGGATGCCGAGAGCCTCGCCGAGTTCCCAGTGTGGCTTGGGCGTAAAGGAAAACGATGGTTTGTCACCCCATTGCTTGATCTCAAGGTTGTCGGTCTCGCTGGTGCCGAGCGGCACCGAGTCATGGTGCAGGTTGGGAATGGTCATGACCAGGGACTCAAGCACGGTTTCAATCTCGGCCAGCTCGCCATCGAGTTCCTTGATCCGCCCATTGGCGTCACGCATTTCACCGATGAGAGCCTCGGCC
>CAYSON010000227.1:0-6067 GCA_964432635.1 uncultured Desulfopila sp. | reverse complement strand
CCATCCTCCGACAACAAACACTTCCTTCTTGAGTGCAGCATCGCCGATACCGGCATCGGCATTCCCCGCGACATCGGTGACCGGCTTTTCGAACCATTTACGCAAATCAACTCTCCCGCCACCCAGAAGTTGCAAGGGACTGGCCTGGGACTGGCCATCGTTAAACAATTGGTGCTGCACCTTGGCGGTTCGGTACACTTAGCTCGCAACCAAGCCGGAGGGACCACGGTGACCTTTACCCTTCAGGTCACCCAAGGCGACCAGGCACAGCCGGAAAAGGTCGCCAAGGCTCACCTTCCCTTGCTGTCTCAAGCCCATCGCCGTCTCAGCACCCTGGTCGTCGATGACGAGGAGATCAACCGCCTCATTCTCCAGGCCATACTGAACAAGCTCGGGCACCGCTGCATCACCGCCACCGATGGCAGCAAGGCCCTGGAATGCCTGGCGCAGGGACACATCGACATCATTCTCATGGATGTGCAGATGCCGGAGATGGACGGCCTGGAAACGACTCGACGGATCAGAAACTCGCCACAATTCGTGCACCTCCGCGATATTCCAATTATCGCCCTTACCGCATTTGCCATGCCCGGTGACCGAGAAAAGTGTATCGACGCCGGCATGTCCGAATATCTCGCCAAACCGGTGGATATCAAGAAACTGGAGACCCTGCTGCACAAGTTGACCGCGACGAGCGGTGAAGGTTCCGAGGCCATTCTGGTCTAACTGCTCGCGATTCAGCAAACGATCATCAAAAAATTGCCCAACGGCGGACAATCGACAGATAGCCTTTGACAACACGACTTCGCCTGGTTATTTATTAATTGCTTAAATACTACAACAGAGTACATTCTTAGAGGATATACCCCATGAAAAATTTATCCCTGCTGTTGCTGATGATGTTTACTCTCAGCCTGTTGACCACCAATGGCGAAATTGCCGTAGCCGACAAAGGCGAGGTGCCGGAGGTGTGGACTGCGGCAGCAGCGGTGGCCCATGCCATCGAATCCAATCCGGACGCCATGGTTGCTCGTAAACGAATTGAAACAGCCCAAGTGGCAACGCTGCTCGCCGCATCGGCGAATTCTCCCACTGTCAGTGTCTCCACGGAATACGCCCAAACAACCACGCCGATGTATTCTTTCGGTAACATTCTCAATCAGGGTGCTTTTGACAACACCATCGACTTTAACGACCCGGGAAGAACCGACAACCTGCAACTCCGCGCCACCCTCTCCCATACCCTCTATAACGGCGGGCGCAATCAGGCCGAGGAGGAGGCTGCCGCTGCCGCTGCCCTGGTCAGCGAAAACGACTTGACGGTTGTTCACCATCAGCTTGGCTACGAAACCGTCAAAGCCTTCCACGCCATCGCCCAGGCAGAAAAGATGGTCACCGTGCGCGAGCAGGAGTTGACCGCCATCTCCTCCGCCCTTGCCGTAGGCATGGCCCGCTACGAAGCCGGCGACCTGCTCCGTCAGGATCTTCTCAATCTTGAGTTACAGCAGGCCCGTGCCAATGAAAACCTCATTCACAGCCGCCACCAGCTCGAACTCGGCAAACGCACCTTTCTCAATCTGCTCGGCCTGCCGCCACGTGCCGTCAAAGTCGATGTCGACAGGGACAGCCAACAACAATTGCCGATACAACTTCATTATCACGACCGCCCCGAACTAAAGCGCCTGGCAGGGATGATCAAGGCTGCGGAAGCCGAACTGCGCGCTGTCGAGGCCGGTAAGCGACCGACGGTGGATGCCTATGCCGCCTACCAGATCGACAGTGGCCTGATAGAAGAAGAAAGTGGAGATTCCTGGCAGGCCGGCTTACGTCTCAACCACATCCTCTTCGACGGTGACCGAACAACGAACCGCATCGCCATAGCCAGACTAAAAATTCAGGAACTGCAAGGAACCAAGCGAAAGTCCGAGATGGCCTTGGATCTTGAATTGCAACAAGCCGAGCTCGACCACCGCCAGACAAAGGAGAGGCTCGGGGTAACCGCCAAGATGGTCGACGTCGCCGAGGAAGTGACTCGACTCAGCCGCGCCCGGTTCAGGGAAGGCGTCATTCTGGCATCGGAGATGATCGACCTGGAAATGCGTCTCACCGACGCCCACGCCCGACAGCTGAGCGCCGTCGCCGCCCACCAGGTGGCCATTGCCAACCTTCGCCGGGCAGTAGGATTACCACAATTTTCCGACATTACACTCTAGAAAGAAGGAGACCAAAGGGATGAAGGTCAAACAAATTGTCGCCATTCTCGCCATCGCCGCAGCGACCCTGAGCACCAGCTGTCGCCAGGAGCAGAACGCGCCGACCAAGACAACAACGGCCGCCGCAGCGATCGCCGTGCACACCGCCAAGGTCGAGAAAAAAGCGGCCGCCAACCAGATGGAACTGATGGGCACCGTTCAGGCGGTGGAGCGGGCGGAAATTTCGGCGAAAATCACCGGCAATATCATCCATCTCCCTCTCGAGGTCGGAACCAGGGTCAATAGCGGCCAATTACTGGTGGAGCTGAGTGCCCAGGAAATCTCAGCCCAGATGCAGCAGGCCAAGGCGCAACTGGAACAGGCCAGACGCAATCTGGCCCGCGAGGAGAACCTGATGAAACGCAACGCCGCCACACCGGAGACGGTCAAGACCTTCGAGGACAACCTGCGCATCGCTGATGCTGCATATCGCACCACTCTGGCCATGCTCGACTTCACCAAGATCACCGCCCCCTTCTCGGGCATTGTCAGTCGCAAGCTAGCCAGCGTCGGCGACCTGGCCACGCCCGGTAAACCCTTGTTGCACCTTGAAGAAGAAAACAACCTCCAGGTGGTCACCGACATCCCCGAAGCCATGATCGCCAAAATCAGCAAGGGACACAGCCTACAGGTTACCATTCCCTCGGTGCAGCAAACCCTGTCGGCAACGGTGTCCGAGGTATCGCCGGTCGCCGACCCCTCGTCACGAACCTCGCCGATCAAGCTGCGTCTCGCTCCCAACCCACAGCTGCGTTCCGGCCAATTTGTCCGGGTCACCCTGGCCTTGTCCGAGGCGGAAACGTTGACCGTTCCCTCAGCGGCGATTGGTGTCATCGGGCAGATAGAAAAAGTTTATGTGGTTGAAAACAGTAGGCTGGCCCTGCGCCTGGTGCGCACCGGTGGTCGCGGCGATGTATATACTGAGATTCTCAGCGGTCTCCACGAGGGAGAAAGGGTGGTTGTCCCCGCCACCCCCAACCTGCGCGATGGGCAAGCGGTTACCTTGCAATAACGACACCTCTGAGAATCGGTTCTGTTCCTCCACCCGGAAACCACCCCTATGCATACTTCAACAACCCACCCCACCGGTTTTGCCGGCCGCCTGGCCCAGGCCTTTATCAACTCCAAGCTGACCCCCCTGGGTATCATCGCCTCCCTGCTTCTTGGTGTTCTTGCCGTGGTCCTGCTCCCGCGCGAGGAGGAACCGCAGATCAAGGTACCGATGATCGATGTCATCGTCACCATGCCTGGCGCCACTCCCAAGGAGGTCGAGGAGCGCATGACCATCCCCATGGAGAAATTGCTCTACGAACTCCCGGGGGTGGAATACATCTACTCCACCTCAGGCCCCGGGCAGAGTCTTCTCGTGGTGCGCTTTTTCGTTGGCGAGGACCTCGAGGGGGCCATCGTTCGCCTCAACCAGAAACTGGCCACCAATTTCGACCGCATCCCCCACTCGGTGGGCATGCCGCTCATCAAGCCGCACACCATCGACGATGTTCCCATCATGGCCTTGACCCTGCACGGCAAAGGCTACGATCACCATACCCTGCGCCGCGTCGCCGCCCAGGTCGACGATGCCGTGAAGAGCATAAGCGAGGTGGCCGAAACCAAGATCATCGGCGGCAACAAACGTCAGCTGACCATCCGCTTCGATCCTCTTCTGCTCGCCTCCCGCAACCTCACCCTGACGGATCTGGCCCCGAAGATCCAGGCGGTCAACAGTCAGTCTATGGCCGGAACCCTCACCTCCCTCAACCGCCAGATCTCCCTGCAAACCGGAGCCTTCCTCGCCAGTGCCGCTGAAGTACGCCGCATTGTCGTCGGCGTTTACGGCGGCAAGCCGGTCTATCTCGAGGAAGTGGCGGAAGTGGTCGACGGCCCGGCCGAAGCGGTGGACTACGTCCTGCACGGCAGCGGCGAGAACGACCCGGAAGCGGCGGTGACCCTGTCCATCGCCAAACGGCCCGGAGCCAATGCGGTGTCGGTGGTCGCCGATGTGCGGACCAAGGTCGAGGAACTCAAGGGTAGTCTCATACCCGCCGACCTCACTGTCAGCGTCAGTCGCGACTACGGGGCCACCGCCTCGGAAAAATCCAACGAACTGCTCTTCCACATGGGCATCGCCGTGTTCGGGGTAGCCATCCTTATTCTTCTCTTTCTCGGCTGGCGCGAATCCATCGTGGTGATGCTGGCCATCCCCTCGACTCTCGCCCTGACCCTGCTCGTCTTCTATCTCTATGGCTACACCCTCAACCGCATCACCCTGTTTGCCCTGATCTTTTCCATCGGCATCCTCGTCGACGACGCCATCGTCGTCGTCGAAAACATCGTTCGCCATCTGCGCCTGCCCGGCAACAAGGGGCGCCCGGTGGTTGAGGTGGCGGTAGGGGCAGTGGCCGAAGTGGGCAATCCCACCATTCTGGCGACCTGGGCGGTCATCGCCGCCATCCTCCCCATGGCCTTTGTCGGGGGCTTGATGGGTCCCTATATGCGACCCATCCCCATCGGCGCCTCAGCGGCCATGGTCTTTTCCCTGATCATCGCCTTCACCGTAACCCCCTGGGCGGCCATCCACATCCTCAAGCGCAAGGTCTCCGGACCCGGCCACGGCGGCGACGACGAAATTCCCGACGACTGGTTCACCAGGCTTTATCACCGTATCATGGACCCACTTCTGGCCAGCGGATTGTGGCGATTGGTCTTTTTTGCTATTATCACCGTGTTGTTGCTGGCAGCCATGTCCATGGTCTACTTCGGCTTGGTGAAAGTGAAGATGCTGCCCTTCGACAACAAGAGCGAATTCCAGGTCATCCTCAATATGCAGGAGGGCTCGACCCTGGAGGAAACCGCCAAGGTAGCCTTGGAGATGGCTGCCGAGGTGGCGAAGGATGCCACGGTCACCGATTATCAGATCTATATCGGCACCGCCTCACCCTACAACTTCAACGGCTTGGTTCGTCACTATTTCCTGCGCAGCGGCCCGACCGTTGCCGACATCCAGGTCAATCTGCTGCCCAAAAAGGCGCGCAGCCTGCAGAGCCACGATATTGCCACGCGGATTCGCCCGCAGCTCGCAGCCATCGCCGCTCGCCACCACGCCAGCGTTGCTGTGGCGGAAGTACCGCCGGGACCGCCGGTGCTGCAAACCCTGGTGGCCGAGATTTACGGCCCCACTGAGATGGCACGGCAGCAGTTGGCGGCCAAGGTCAAGGAGATCCTGGTCAACACCACCGGCGTCGTTGATGTCGACTGGTTCCAGGAGGCTGAACGACAACGCCAGGTCTTTCTCGTCGATAAAGAAAAGGCGGCCCTAAACGGCATCTCGGAAAGGCAGATCACCAGGACCATTGAGATGGCGGTGGCCGGCCATTCCTTTGATCTCTTTCATCTTCCCAACGAAAAAGAAGATGTCGACATGGTGCTCGAGCTGCCGCCGGAAAAGCGGGCGCGCATCGAGTCGATCCTCAATCTCGCCCTGCGCTCGGAGAGCAATCCCGCAGCCCCCCTGGTGCCCCTGCGCGAACTGGTGCAGGTGGTGCAGCGGCCGGTCGAGCAGCCCCTTTACCGTAAAAATCTCAAGCCGGTGATCTACGTCACCGGCGATGTCGCCGGAGAAGTGGAAAGCCCGGTCTACGCCATCTTCGACATCAACGAGAAACTGGCCGCCTTGAGCGGCAAGGACTATGGCGGCAGCACCGCTGGGGTGGAGCTGTTCCATCTCAACCAGCCCTTTGCCGACAACCAACCGGCGATGAAGTGGGACGGCGAATGGCACATCACCCTCGAGGTCTTCCGCGACCTCGGCCTCGCCT
>CAYSON010000226.1:0-6075 GCA_964432635.1 uncultured Desulfopila sp. | reverse complement strand
CGTCACAACCACATCCTCGTCAACGGGAAGAGGGTGAACATTCCTTCCTACCTTGTCGCTGTGGGCGACGTTATCACCTTGAAAGAGAAAAGCAAGGCCAATAGCCTCATCAACGAGAATTTCGAGGCGGTGGTGAGAAGGGGCGTTCCCAGCTGGGTTGAATTGGACAAAGATAATTTCAAAGCAACGCTCAAGGCCTTGCCGAACAGAGAAGAAGTGACGATGCCGATCCAAGAGAGACTCATTGTCGAGCTTTACTCGAAATAAGTGATTGTTGAACGGTACAATTCGATCGTTGCAAAAGATAGTATCGATTAAATATTTGACCGTGTGCCTTTCGTACAAACCACTTGCAAAGTGTATTGCTTATAGCCCGAAGAACCGATAGAAGGAAATCCATGACTCAAGCTGCTGATGAAAAAATACCATTTCACCGCAATTGGAATGAGCTGATAAAACCCGAAAAGCTGGAAATAGACAAAGAGAAGCACAACGAAACTTACGGGAAATTTATTTGTCAGCCTCTCGAGAGGGGATTTGCGGCGACCATCGGTAATTCGCTGCGGCGGATCCTGCTGTCCTCCATCCAAGGTGCTGCCATTACCTCAGTTAAAATTGATGGGGCCTTGCACGAATTTACCTCGATGAAGGATATTCTTGAGGATGTAAGCGAAATTATCCTCAATCTCAAGATGGTTCGGATCAAGCTCTATTCCCCTGACTCACAGAAGGTGGTAATCGAGAAATCCGGTCCCGGGGTGGTTTCTGCCGGAGATATCAGCTCGTCAGGATACGTAGAGGTGATGAACAAGGAGCAGGTTATCTGCACCCTGACCGGGCCTATCAATTTCCGTGCAGAATTGACCGTCGAATGGGGCAAGGGCTATCAACCTGCTGAAAAAATGGACAAGGAAGCGTTGTCCATAGGGCAGATTCCCATTGATGCGATTTTTACACCGATCAAGAAAATTCAATACGTGGTGTCGCAAGCACGGGTCGGCCAACAAACCGATTACGATAAGCTTACATTGGAGATTGAAACAGACGGCAGCTTGAAACCGGAGAACGCCCTTGCTTATGGCGCCAAGATTCTCAAGGACCAGATGACCATCTTTATCAACTTCGATGAGGATGATGCCGAACCTGATGTACCTTCCGACGCCGGTCGAGATTCCGAACCGCTCAACCCCTATCTCGACAAGCCGGTTGAAGATCTCGAACTTTCGGTTCGGTCGGCCAACTGCTTGAAGAACGCCGACATCAATTTCATCGGTGATCTTGCTCAGAAGACTGACCAAGAAATGCTCAAAACCAAGAATTTTGGTCGAAAATCCCTGAACGAGATCAAAGCGCTGCTCTCCGAGATGGATCTCACCCTGGGGATGAAATTCGAAAATTGGGTGCCGCCCCATCAGCGGGGCGAAAAGGAAGATGCCAAGCCGTGAAGCGGCTCTTGAACTTACGATTACCAGAAACTAACATATTCTGTTGCTGCGAGAAGCTGAGGATTAGAGATGAGACATAAAAAAGCCGGTAAACGATTGGGCAGAACCAGTTCCCATAGGGTAGCGATGTTTCGCAACATGGTGACCTCGTTGTTTGAGCACGAACGTATCATTACCACCACCGTGAAGGCAAAAGAGGTTAGACCGATTGCAGAAAAACTGATCACTCTCGCTAAGCGAGGCGATATGCACGCTCGTCGCCAGGTTCTGGGCTATGTTCGGAGCAAGGCCATTGTCGAAAAACTCTTTACGGTTATCAAGGACAAGTTTGCCGACCGTAACGGTGGCTATACACGTATCTTGCAAACCGGTGTTCGCAAGGGAGATGCCGCTGCCATGGCGATTTTTGAGCTGGTGGGTTATGAAGAGGTCATCGAGGCTCCGAAAGCTGAAAGCTGAGAGGCTTTAACGGGTAATAAGGCCGACAGAAACAATGGTTTCTGCCGGCCTTTTTTTTTCGGCTGAGGAGCCTGGACATGCAGGAGGAAAAAACCTTTCCGCCGGGTATGGAGCCTCTCGGGGTATGCCAATTCACCTTCGATTGCCATCCCGGCGTCGCCTGTTTCACCGTATGTTGCCGCAATGTGGATATGATTCTCTATCCCTACGACATCATCAGACTGAAAAACTGCATTGGGATCGATTCAGAGGAGTTTCTACGGCGACACACCCGCTTTGTCCCCGGGGATAATCCTTATTTCCCGACCCTTATGCTTAAATTGAGCGAGGGCGAACGTGGAGCATGTCCTTTTCTCGGCGATCAAGGGTGTACGGTGTATCAAGAAAGACCCACGGCGTGTCGTACCTATCCCCTGGAACGGGCGGTGAATCGCAATCTCAGGCGTGGCTCCGCAGATGAATATTACTTTCTCACCAATCATTCCTATTGCCTTGGGCATCATCAAGAAAAGTTGCAAACAGTCAAAAACTGGTTAAGGGGGCAGCGGCTGCTCGATTATAATGCCATGAACGACCTATGGGCGGAAATGGACACTCTTTTCGCCACCAATCCCTGGAAGGGAGAGGGGGCTGCTGGGGAACGGCAGAAACTCGCATTTCTCGTGTGCTACAACATCGATGGTTTTCGACGAATGGTCGAGTTGCGCCAATTGCTTGCAGGTTTTGTCCTTGCCAAGGATCAGCGCCGACGTATCGCCAGCGACGACACAGACTTGCTGAAATTCGGTTTCGAGTGGCTGAAAATGGTTCTGCAGCAGAAAAGCTCTTTGGTCAAAAAATAGGAGAGGTAGCCCGCAGGGCGTTTCGACACCTTGCATTCTTGCATTGCTCATGGTAATAAGCAATGTTGTTTTGTTCACCGGCCGAACGTTCGGCCAAGGCCCACTATCCCACACATCTTCATACCAAGCCTGGTGTCGCCTCATCGCAGAGAGCGGTGGCGACCGAGAAGATGGCGGACTAACCAGGAAAGGAGACTAACATGACATCTGTATCAGTACGTGACATGCTGCAGGCCGGCGTCCATTTCGGCCATCAGACGAGGCGGTGGAACCCTAAAATGAAGCCATTTATCTACGGGCCCCGCAACGGTATCTATATTATTAACCTTGACGTCACCAAACGTCTCTTCGACAAGGCGCGCGATTTTATCACCGCCGAAGTCAAGCGTGGTGGCACGGTGCTCTTTGTGGGTACCAAACGTCAGGCCCAGGAGATCATCCGCGAGGAAGCCAGGCGGTGCGGGATGTTCTACATCGATCATCGCTGGTTGGGGGGCATGCTCACCAATTTTCAAACCATTAAGAACAGCATTGACCGCCTGAAGAGCATTGAATCAATGCAGGCTGACGGTTCCATAAATCGTTTTCCCAAAAAGGAAATTCTGATTATGGAAAAAGAGCGGGTCAAACTCGAGCGCAACGTTGGCGGCATCAAGGATATGCGCAATCTGCCTACGGTCATCTTCATTGTCGACCCACGCAAGGAAGACATTGCCGTCAGTGAGGCCGGAAAACTCGGGGTGCCGGTGGTGGCGATTACCGATACCAACTGCGATCCGGCGGGAATTGATTACATCATCCCCGGCAATGACGATGCTATTCGCTCCATCAGGCTGATCAGCCACCATATCGCCGAGGCGGTACTGGCCGGCCAGGCGATGCGCGATGGCGACAATGCCTCTGAGGAGGCGGTTGCCGCAGCCATGGGTGATGCCGGTCAAGAGATGGAGGTGGCAGAGAAGGACGGCGACGCCTAACTTCTTGCCGCCAAACACCGTCGCGACGGTGAAGCATTACCAGGGGCTGTCATCGACCGCCCCTTTTTCGTATTCAAGGTTATGCCTATAACGGCAGGCTGCCTGTGGCGGCCCGTCCGAATGATACTGGAATTCTACTCAAGAAAGGAGATTTACCATGGCCATTACAACCAAAATGGTAAAGGATCTGAGGGATAAGACACAAGCGGGAATGATGGACTGCAAGAAAGCCTTGGAGCATACCAACGGGGATTTTGAAAAGGCCGTCGATTTCCTGCGACAGAAAGGTCTTGCCGTCGCCGCCAAGCGGGCCAATCGCGCTACCAGCGAAGGCGTCATCGCCACCTATATCCATGCTGGGGGCAAGCTGGGGGTTATGGTCGAACTTGGCTGCGAGACCGATTTCGTTGCCAAGAATGACGATTTTCGTGATTTCGCCCGTGACATCGCCATGCATATCGCTGCCGCCAATCCCATTTCGATCCACCGTGACGAGGTACCTGATGCGGTCCTTGCCCGTGAGAAGGACATCTTTGTGCAGCAGGCGCTGGAGAGCGGCAAACCGGCAGCGATTGTTGACAAGATGGTTGTCGGCAAGATTGAGAAGTTTCTCGCCGAAGTGGCCCTTCTTGAACAAAAGTTTGTCAAAAATCCCGACTTGTCCATCCAGGATATGCTCAACGAATTAGTGGGCAAGATGGGTGAGAACATTTCGATCAAACGTTTTGCACGGTTCCAGGTAGGCGTCGAATAGTTACCTTACTCCAACCTTTGGCTGCATTCGCTATTCGGAAAATTTTTTCCGTTGCAACTCAACCTTCTGCTCAAGGATATACCGATGACGGAGATGTTGAAGTATCGAAGAATGCTGTTAAAGCTCAGCGGCGAGGCCCTGATGGGCGATGATGCCTATGGCATCAATACCAAAGTGCTGGAATTCGTCGCTGCCGAGGTCAAACAAGTGGTGGAGACCGGCGCCGAACTGGGTCTGGTTATCGGCGGCGGCAATATCTTTCGCGGGGTGGCTGGGGCCAGTAAAGGGATGGACCGCACCACCGCCGACTATATGGGCATGCTGGCGACGGTGATGAACAGCCTCGCCATGCAGGATGCCCTGGAACGGATCGGCGTTATCACCAGGGTGATGTCGGCCATTCCCATGCAATCGGTTTCAGAACCCTACATCCGCCGCAGGGCGACTCGACATCTTGAGAAAGGCCGAGTGGTGATCTTTGCCGCCGGCACCGGCAATCCCTACTTCACCACCGACTCCGCCGGGGTTCTGCGTGCCTTGGAGATCGACGCCGAAATCGTTATCAAGGCAACCCGCGTCGACGGCGTCTACAATTGCGATCCGTTGCTGCACAAGGATGCCGTCAAATACGATCGACTCACCTATGACGAAGTGCTGCAGAAGGGCCTGCGGGTGATGGATGCCGCCGGTATTGCCCTCGCCAATGAAGACAATCTACCGATCATGGTGCTCAACATGGCGGTGCCCGGCAATATCAAGCGCGCCGCGCTGGGAGAGAAGGTCGGCACCATCATCACTGTTTGATGGCTGATTTCTCCCTCATAGATGAAAGGATGCGACAATGAACGAAGTAATTTTTGAGATGGCCGACAAGATGGACAAAAGCCTCGATACCTTCAAGAAGGAACTGTCGAAGGTGCGAACCGGAAGGGCCTCCCTAGCAATTCTCGACGGGATCCATGTCGATGCCTACGGCAGTTCCATGTCGCTCAATCAGGTGGGCAGTCTCACTATTCCCGAGAGTCGTATGATCGTCATTCAACCCTGGGACCCTCAGCTTCTGCCGTCGATCGAGAAGGCCATTCTCAAGTCGGATATCTGACTCAATCCAATCAGTGACGGAAAGGTGGTACGATTAAATATTCCCCAGCTGACCCAGGATCGTCGCAAAGAGCTGGTCACAGCGGTGAAAAAGGTGGCCGAGGAATTTCGCGTTGCCGGGCGCAATCTGCGTCGTGACGCCATCGAGACCTTGAAAAAGCAAAAAAAGGACAAGGAAATCTCCGAGGACGACCTCTTCAAGCTCCAGGAAGAGGCACAGAGCGAAACCGATGCCTATATCAAGAAAGTTGACGATGCCACTGCTGCCAAGGAAAGGGAAGTGATGGAGGTGTAACCTTTTGTCCATCCCGGGCTGCGATTTTTCCTGCGGCGCTCCGCAAGCGTCGCTTTGATATTTTGTCGGTCCAGAAAGCAGTTGTGGAGGCGATACACCATGCACCGGGAGAACAGGTTCTTTGTGCAAACATTATCCAGGTTGAGCGGACATGACGCTTTCCGGTAGTAAGCTTGATCTGCGTCGTTTACCTCGCCATGTC
>CAYSON010000225.1:0-6112 GCA_964432635.1 uncultured Desulfopila sp. | reverse complement strand
ACCGAGCTGACCAATCTGCAAAGGCAACTCTTGCAGGCGCAGAAGCTTGAGGCCATCGGCCATCTCTCCGCGGGTATCGCGCACGAGATCAATACGCCGATGCAGTATGTGCAGAACAACATATCTTTCTTTGGTCAGGCGTTCGGGGACCTTGAGACGCTGTTCAGAGAGCTGGCCAGAGCGGGGGAAAGCGATAATCGGGAACGGATTCTCGAATGCCTGGCAACAGTCAACCTGGATTACCTCCGCGAGGAAATCCCCGAAGCGATCAAGGAGGCGAAGGAAGGAATAGAACGTGTGGTGAGAATCGTTTCGGCAATGAAAACCTTTAGCCACCCTGGTAGTCCAGGCAAGGTTCTCACCGACATCAATCAAGCACTCGACAGCACGGCCACGGTATGCCGCAACGAATACAAGTATATCGCCGAGATGTCGCTCGACCTGGAAGAGAATCTGCCTCCCGTTCCCTGCTATCCGGATCAGCTCAATCAGGCCATTTTGAATCTCATAATCAATGCGGCTCACGCCATCGAGGAAACAGGCGCACGGTTTCCCGACAACCCCGGCCGCATCATCATCACTTCAAGACTCATCGGCAATGTCGTGGAGATTAGGGTTCAGGATACTGGCACTGGCATTCCCGCCGAGATTCAGAGCTTCATCTTCGATCCCTTCTTTACCACCAAGGAAGTTGGCAAAGGGACAGGGCAAGGCTTGACTATCGTTCACGATGTTGTTGTGCGGAAACATGGTGGCACACTCGATTTTCTCACCGAAAAAGGGGTGGGGACAACCTTCGTGCTCCGTCTGCCCAGTTCTGACTCGAGGGAGAAATCATGACCAGAAAACGAGTTTTGTTCGTCGATGACGAACTGAAAATTCTCAAAGCACTGCGCCGGGTTCTCTATCCGATTCAGGGGGAGTGGGAAGTGCTCTTCGCCGAGTCGGGGGAGGAAGCGTTGAGCGTTGTCGTGCAAGGCCATGTGGACGTGCTGGTGACAGATATGCGTATGCCGGGAATGAACGGGCTCACCCTGCTCAAGGAGAGCAAGCGCCTCTATCCCCGCACCATCAGGGTCATGCTGACCGGGCAACCCAGCCGAGACCTGTTCTGTGAAGTGCTCACCGTTTGCCACTATTTCCTCTGGAAGCCGGTGGACAACCAGGATCTCATCACATTGCTGGCAGGTATCGCCGAGATGGACAGCGTGCTGCGCGATGAGCACCTCCTCTCGCTCATTGGCGGTATGGCCTCGCTGCCATCCCTGCCTGCGATCTATATGCGTCTCACCAAGATGCTGGAGAATGAAGACGGCAATGCCTCGGCGATCGCCGCGGTGGTCGGGGAAGACATGGCGATGACCGCCCAAGTTCTGAAAATGGTCAATTCCGCCTACTTCGGTCTCTCGCGGAAGTTTTCGTCCCTCGAAGAGGCGGTGGCCTACCTCGGCATCGACATACTCAGGCAACTGGTACTGGTGCATCACCTCTTCTCTGAGTGTTCGGGGTCCGCCATTTGTAAATTCCATCTCGAGGGCTTATGGGCGCACTGCCTGTGCACCGCGAAGTTGGCCAAGGAAATATGCGACAGCAATCACCATATCCCCAATATCGGGTATAATGCCTATGTCTCAGGATTGTTGCATGATATCGGCAAGCTGGTGCTGATTCGTCATTTGCCCGATAAATATGGGCAGATTTTGGAGAAATGTGGACATGGTCACTGTCAGATTGACTGCGAGGAGCAAATGCTGGGTACCAACCACGCCAACATCGGTGGCTATCTCGCTTCCCTGTGGGGCCTGCCGCATACGGTCGTCCAGGTATTGACCTTCCATCACCACGACATGGCCAGCGAAGACAGTGCCCGTCTCTACCCGGTTACGGAGGCGGTCTGGCACGCAGACCGTATCTGCAACGGTTTTCGGGAGAAGTCGGAAAAGTATCATCACTTGTTTGAGAACCATTGCGGATCCAGTCAGCCGCAGCCAACCCGATGGAGGTAGTCCTATGTACCCGATCCTCTTTGTCGACGACGACCATAGCCTCCTCAAGAGCTTCAAGCGCACCTTGTCGCGCGAATTCAAGGTGTCTCTTGCCGATGACCCGGCACAGGGGTTGACGATGCTCGAGGAGCGGGGACCTTTCCCTGTGGTGGTTACGGATATGAAGATGCCGTTAATGAACGGCATCGAGTTTCTCAGCCGTGCCCAGAAAATCAGCCCGGATACTGTCAGGATACTGCTCACCGGGCATGCCGACCAGCAGACGGCCATCGACGCGGTCAACACCGGGCAGGTTTTCCGTTTCCTTACCAAGCCTTGCGAGGTGGAAACCCTGGTGGCCATGCTCAGGGCGGCGGCACGCCAGCATCAGCTGATGGTCGCCGAGAGGGAACTGCTCGAACAGACCTTGCTTGGCACGGTCGGCGTCCTCTCGCAGATTCTCACCCTGATCAATCCTGTGGCACAAGGGAAAGCCAATCGGTTGCGCCTCTACTGCCGGCACCTGGCAAAGGTCTTGCATCTCGACGAGGTGTGGCTGGTGGAAATGGCAGCGATGCTCTCGCAGCTTGGATGCCTGACCATCCCCCCGGAGGTGATAACCAGGCAAATGGCGGGAGGCCGCCTCAAGGAGAAGGAGGAGGCCATGGTGCGTGAACACCCTCGCCTGGCCGGGAAACTGCTCGCCCAGATCCCCCGGCTGGAAACCGTGGTCGAGATCGTTGCCGCCCAGGGGCGGTCGGACCTGGAACTCCGCGAACTGTTTGGGGAGCCCGGTCGTGAAAAGATTCACCTGCTGTGCCGCATCCTCCAGGTGTCCAATGGCCTTGACCAGCTGATCATGGAAGGGCAACCGCCCAAAGCCGCCCTGACGGCGATGCTTGATGATGGCAAGGCCTTCGATGCAGAGTTGGTGCGTCTCCTTGCCAGCTACCCGTTTGGGCTGCAGAACATGGTGCGAATGAAGGTGAGCAGCAAGGATCTGACCACCCAGATGACCCTGGACGAGGATGTCCATACCAGCAAGGGGATGCTCCTCGCCGCTCAGGGGCAGAAGGTGACCACGGCCTTGCTCAATGGAATTCTCAACTATTCAGAGACGATCGGCGTCAAGGAGCCCTTCGCGGTCTTGGTCCCTCTCATTCATTTTCCCGAACAGCAGGTGTAAATGAGCTTCGCCGCACGGCTGCTTGCGCCAGACGAGCCTTGCCAGAGGATACTCTTCGTCGATGACGAGATGAAAATCTGCCGCGGTGTCGAGCGCCTTTTCCAGCAATATCGGGTTCCTTGGGTCTACACTTTCGCAGGCGGAACAGAGGAGGCTCTGACTCTGCTCGGCGCGGGGGCGTATGATGCCCTGGTCGCCGATATCGCCATGCCCGGCCGTGACGGGCTGGAACTGCTGTCGACCCTTCGCGCCAGCCCAACGAGGCACGACCTACCGATCGTCATGGTCTCCGATAAGGGCAGCCGCGGTCTGAGAAGGTTGGCACTCGATCTCGGGGCCACCGACCTCCTCGACAAACCCCTCGATCCAGAGGACCTGATCGCCCGTGTCGGTTCGATTCTTCAGCTCAAGCGCTGCCAGGACATCGCTTGTGGCCACGGCTTTTGCCTTGAGCGCGTGCGGCGAGGGGATGCGGTTGATGGCTCGAGCGTGGCGTCCCGGGGGATCCTGTGGCGATTGGCCGCAGCTCTGGAGTACAAACGCAGCGCGACTGCCGCACGCCTGGTCCGTCTCGAGCAGTACGCCGCGGTTCTGGCGGGGTGCCTTCGCCTTGAGGGGGAAGTCGTGAGAAGCGTCTCCCTGGCCGCTCCACTCCACGATCTCGGCCTCGTTGCCATCCCCGACCTGATCCTCATGAAGCCCGGTCGCCTGACCGAGGAAGAGCGTTTGACGCTGCAAAGGCATTGCCAGATCGGATGCCAGCTGTTCGGTCAGTTGTCCGGGGAGGATGACCGAGAGCGCGTTTCCTCCTCGGCTCATAGCAGGCTGCGGATGGCCGCAGTCATCGCCGGCTGTCACCATGAGCGCTGGGGTGGCGGCGGTTATCCCAAGGGGCTGCGCGGTGCCGAGATCCCCCTGGAGGCGCGGCTGGTCGCCGTCGCCGATGTCTATGACGCCCTGCGCGAACCTCGTCCATACCGGCCGGGACTCGCCCACGAAGAGGCGATGGCCATCATGGGCGAGAATGCATGTGGCGACTTCGACCCCGAGGTCTTTGCCGCCTTTCTCGCCTGCCAGAACACCTTCCAGCTTATTTATCAGAGCTGCGGCCAGTAGGCCCGTCCTCTACGATCCGAAGTGTCTGAGACCCGAAACGCGGCGAAGTCTTTCACGTTTGACAGACAAGTATCTGTCAGGTTGAGTGGCATTGAGCGAAAAGCGTCCGCCGCGGTCTGACGCGACAGAAAGGGGAATCGCCTGTTCCCGGAAGAAAGCAGCGTGACTCTTCCTGCTCGCATTTCACTACTGAATTGTTTCTCGTCAAAATGATTCGTGCCGCTTTCTATGATTCTTGCGCGTGCCCGGCATCTCCGCCTCCGTCGATTTTTGCGGAGAAACAAAGCAGATTTTAAAGAGTTCGGAAAGATGGGGGGGAGTTGAAGTAGGCCAGGGGATGGACTATCGCAGCAGGGAGAATATCGACCCCGAGGATGAGCCAGAAGAGAGGTGGCTCTTGCGGACTGAGCCTGAATCATGCAGGATGATAGATATCATCCTATCACCTGAGAGACTCGCAAACCCTTCCCGGGTCAGTCTACAGGATGAAAAAACACGTATATTCAGTGAATCGAACACCTCAGGAGAAGTGATATTTTCCCCGCGCCATCGGCATGTTTAATGCGTACGTACGACTCGTCGATCCCACCGAATTACCGTGCGCGTCACTTTTACAAATGTCTCTTCCCTGCACGCTCATATTGGGACGAAGACAACCAAAATGGAAAACCTGAGACTGTGTTCCTTGGTCTGAAAGCGGCCATAAAGCTGCCGCCTAAAACTCATGGAAAATTGAATAAGTAATCCCATCGGCAGGCATGATGCACCTCTGTGAGAACACCATCGCCAAGAAACGCCTGATACTCAAAACAGGCGTGAAGCGGTCAAAACCTTGCTTGGTGGGCTCAGCGTCGTTGCCGTTTTGCACGTTCGCCCATATTTGCGGCGTTTGCCCGGGCACGGTCATTCAGCCTGCATCCTGAGCATCCCCGGGCCACCGTTGCAAGTTTCGCCATCGTTTGACCATTCGCGCGGGGTGGCGACGCTTTGACTTGCCGACTTGCTGGAAGGCTTTTGATGCTGGCCTGAAAATTAAAAACCCAAGGAAAGAGAGACGTACGAGCATGAGCGACACCGTTGTTCCCAATTCTCCCCCGAAAAGAAAGAAAGGCACGAAAAATTGCCTCGATGGCCAGGCCCTTTGGTTCGCTATCCGCACCAAACCGGACCTGGAGCAGTTCACCCTGCGGAATTTCTTGGATTTAGGTTTTATCGCCTACTTGCCGTTGATCGAGGTGACAAGACGCACCTACCGTCATGTCGATCAGGTTCACCGCCCTGTCTTTCCCGGGTTCCTCTTCCTCCACCTTCCTCCCTCCCGACGCGATTGGCCGGTCATCCGCTCCGTGGTCGGCGCCATCGGCCCGGTCACCTTCGACGACAACCACCCGGCAGTCCCGGACTGGGTGATCAACCGCCTGCGAGACGGTGAAAACGAACGCGGCCTGATCAGTTTGGCTCATATCCAGACGCAGTTCACCCAGTGCCCGCCGATGATGTCAGCCAAGCACGGTGGACTGCCATGCCAAGGGGTCTTTCGTTTCTTAAGGGGAGAAGATCGGGTAAAAACGCTGCTCGAGATCCTCTGTCACCATAGTCATGCCGGGAATAGGAACGCAAAATGCCATGTCAAGAATGCGCCTCTGTAGCAAAGTGCCGCCCATCTCCGTCTGTGGGGGGCAACCCAGACGGAAGAGCCGACCTGTGCATCAGCTCGCGGTCGTGCTTTTAGTACCTTTCTTTCGGACCTCGGTGAGAAAAACACAACAAACGGCTTCCTCGACACCTCCGAGGTGCTGTCCGTGATGGAGCATGAGAATAAACG
>CAYSON010000224.1:0-6120 GCA_964432635.1 uncultured Desulfopila sp. | reverse complement strand
GCGGGCGTCCACGATGGCGAGGCGGCGGCGACCGCGCGGCAACGCATCCGCGATCGCTTCGGCGCGCTGGTGCCCGACGGGGACACGCTGGCGTGGGTGGGCGAGGCCGCGGGCGTGCCGTTCTCCGACGAGGAAGCGCCGACGGTGGCGACAATCGGTGCCGGGTCGGACCCCAGAGGCGCTGGCACCGTGCTGGTGGTCGAGGACGATCGCACCAATCAGTGGGTGATCCGTGAGATCCTTGAGCACGAGGGTTATGTGGTGGTCAATGTCGGCGATGGCGACAGTGCCCTCGAAGAGTGTCGTCTCCGCTCCTTTGATCTGATGTTGCTGGACCTCAAGCTGCCGGGCATGGACGGTTACGAGGTGGTGCGGCACTTGCGCCAAAGGGAGCAGGAGGCGGCTGTGGAACAGGAGCAGCGGCTGCCGGTGATCGCCTTGACCGGAATGGCCACCGAGGGCGAAAGGCAGCGCTGCCTTCAGGCGGGGATGGATGATTTTCTTGCCAAACCCTTTGGCGTCAAACAATTCATCGACAAGGCACGTCAGTTTGTCGGCGTTGGTCGCAATCGGCGCAACCAGACCTTACAGAGCAAGGTGCGCCTGCAGACTAAGGGCTCGCAGTTGATTGAGGAGCGCTTTGACCAGGCTGAGGGCCTACGGCGGAGTTCCGGCGACAGAGCGCTTGTCGGCGAGCGACTGCGCCGCTTCTTTGTGGAAGCTCCAGGCGGCTTGAGCAAGCTGCACCACCACCTCGTGGGCAGCAACGACCCGCAGGCGGCGGAGCAGGAGGTGCATGTGATCAAGGAAAGGGCATTGGAGATCGGGGCGACGCTTCTTGCCGACGAGCTGTTCAGCCTGTTGACCATGATCCGCAAGCAGCGTTGCGGCGAGGAGCTTGCCGAAAAGATGACGACCATCGACAGGGAGTTTCGACTTCTTGGTGAGGAGCAGGCAGTGCGGGCCATGGCCCGGGAGGCAGCGGCAGTTGCCGAAAACGACAAGGATTCACGGTAAGAGGCGTTCGAAGGTTATCGACTCATCGCTTGAGGAGGGCGAAAATGGCACAGGAACAGCAAGGCAATCTCAAGATCCTCATTGTTGAGGACGATTTCATGGTGCGGCAGATCTTACGCGACATCCTCGAACCCTATGGCGTGGTCGATATCGCCGTCAATGGCGAGGAGGCGGTGCAGGCCTTTCGCGTCGCCTGGCGCCAGAACACTCCCTATGATCTTATCTGTATGGACATCATGATGCCGGTGATGGACGGCAACGCCGCCCTGATCAAGATTCGCGAGATCGAGTTGTCCCTCGGTATCATCGGTTCAGAGGAGGTCAAGGTGATCATGATCTCCGCCCTCGACGACGTCAAAACGGTGGTCAAGGCCTATTCCAAGGGCGGGGCCACTTCCTATATCGTCAAGCCGATCGAAAAGGAACGGCTGGTCGGCGAGATGCGCTCCATCGGCCTCTCCGTCTAAGTTTCGCGGGCCGGGCTTTGCCAGCCCGGCCTCACTTGGTTTCGAAGAGATCGGCTTTGCGGTCCTGCAGGGCGAGCAGCAGCCCGGTATCCGGACGTTGCCGGGAGAAATTGTCTCTCGCCTCGTTCTGGCAGCGTGGGCAGGCATTGTGCGGGACGGTGAAACCGTGCAAACGACGGTTCTTGCCGACGGCATTGACCTCTGCGTAGCCCGGGCACTCCGGACAGAGATGGTAGCCGGTGCGTTCCTGGACGTGGAAACCGGTGGTGTCGTAGAAGATGTTCTTCTGGGTGCTCACCACCCTCCGCTGCGCTCTTTCCTGGAGATGGGTCTGGCGTTGGGTGAACACCGCCAGGGCGCGTTCGCAGAGCTTGTCGATATAGTCGTTCATTTCCGGCGGCTGGACGAAGTTATCCGGGTTGTAATCCGGCTCGCGCACCCGCGAGTAGTCCATGCCGGCCAGGGCGAGGATGATGCCAAGGTTGGTATAGGGCAGGGCACCCTCGATGGAATAGCCGCCCTCGAGCACGCAAATGTCGGGATCAAGCAGGCGGTTGAGTCGGGCGTATCCCTGGGCGGTGAAGTTCATGTTGGTGATCGGGTCGGAGTAGTGGTTGTCCTGGCCGGCGGAGTTGATGATCAGTTCCGGCTGGAAGGCCTCGATGATCGGCATCACCACCCGCTCCATCACCCGGTCGAAACCGGCCTCGCAGGTGTGCGGCGGCAGCGGGATGTTGACCGTGTAGCCCTCCGCCGCTCTTCCGCCGCTCTCGCTCAAAAAGCCGCTGCCGGGATAGAGGGTGCGGCCGTCCTGGTGCAGGGAGATGAAGAGGGTGTCGGGGTCGTTGAAAAAGATGTCCTGGGTGCCGTCACCGTGGTGGCAATCGGTGTCGACGATGGCGATCTTGCGCACCCCATAGTGGCGGCGGATATACTCGACCATAATCGCCTCGATGTTGACGATGCAGAAGCCGCGATCGCCGAACACCGTTTGCATGGCGTGATGGCCGGGCGGGCGAACGATGGCAAAGGCCTTCTCGGCCTCTTTTTCCATGACCGCCCGCGCCGCCCGCAGGGCACCGCCGGTGGAGATGAGGTGCGATTCGGTGAGCAGCTTCTCGGCCGAGGGCACGCAGAAATGGACGCGGTTGATGTCGTGGAAGGTCGCCAGCTCCGGGTTGAAAAAGTGGATGTTATCGACATCCTCGAGGCCCTCTTCGATCAGCTGGTCGCGGGTATAGAGAAGGCGTTCTTCCCGCTCGGGATGGCCGGGACTGATGCACCAGTCAAAGGCGGGAAAAAGGATGAGTGCGGTTTTGCGCGGGGCGCGCGGCATATAGATCGACATGGGGCTTACCCGAGGGTGGCGAGGCCGGGTCGGATCTGGGCCTTCAGGTTGAGAATCTTGCCCGAGGCGACGAAGCCGCGGACGACGTTCATCTCCAGACGTTCGTGGAAATCGATCTCCGGGCAGGCGGCCAGCCCCATTTCTGCGACCATGCGGGAGATCGCCCCCTGCAACCGTTTCTCGGCGTCGGCCATGGTGAAGCGATTGGGGATCTTTTCCAGGGCCGAGATCTCGGGGATCGACAGGCGACCGTCGCTGGTGTCGGCGTAGAGGGTGGCCTGGACGGTGAGACGGGCGCGGGCGGCACCGATGGCGTTGGCGACCTCGTAATGGTCGGGCACGGTGCAGGGGAGAAAGAGCCCATCGGCCAGAAAACCCTCAAGGGCCTTGGCCGGGCCGCCGATGGCGATGATTTGCCGAGGGGTGATGCGGCGGCGGTGCAAGAGGGCGGCAACGGTATAGACAGGACGGGCAAAAACCTCCTCGATCATCTCCTCAACCGTTGCACGAATGCGGGCGACAAAGGCCTCGAGCAAGAGGGTGGCGGTGTATTCCGGCTCCTGTCTCGGGGCCAGCTTGAGCATCGCCGCTGCGGCATGACGGGGCGAGCCAAGCGGAAGCTTGCCGAGGACCACCATGGCGTCGGTGGGGGTGGGCGCCAAGCCGCCCTCGGCCATGGAGGTGCCCTGCCGTTCCGGGCCGATAGTAAAAACGCCGCCCTCGAAAGTGACCCGGCTGTCGCCGCCCAGGCCAATGCTCCTGCTTTTCAGGGCGCGGATCAGGGTGGGGCGGCCGGCGATCTCGATGCCGTAGGGTTCGAGCAGCGGTGAGCTCTCTACCAGGAGGGCGATATCGGTGGTGGTTCCGCCGATGTCAAGAATCACCGCGTCTTCGTTGGCCACACCCAGGGCGAGGCAGCCCATGACGCTGGCCGAGGGTCCGGAGTGAATGGACTCGCAGGGAAACTCCCGAGCCCGGGCGAAGGGAATGGTGCCGCCGTCGGCCTTGAGCACGTAGCAGGGACAGTTGATGCCGAGGTGGCGAATCCCCATCTCGAGACTGTCGATGAAACGGTTGAAACGCGCCATCAGGGCGGCATTGAGCCAGGAGGAGTAGACCCGGCGGGGGAAGTTGGGCAGGCCGGAGATGCGGTGGCCGAGGCTGACATAAGCGAAGCGGTCGGTCAGCTGTTTGGCGATGGAGAGCTCGTGGTGATTATTGCGGTGCGAGAATTTGGTGACGATGGCCACCGAATCAAAGCCCTCGCGGCGGATCTCCGCCGCCGCGGCGATGATCGCCGCCGGATTGGAGTCACGCAGAACCTGGCCGCGGTGGTCGATGGCCCCGTCGAGAAACCAGGTGCGGCAACTGTCGCTAAAGAACTCGGGATTGAGGCCCGGGCCACTCTGCAGCAGCATGGCGACCGGGTCAAGGTTGCCGGTGACGATGGCGTTGGTGCACAGGGTACTGCTCAGCTGCAGGCGGCGCAGTCGGGAGCGGTCGGGAGGCGTCAGCTGCTGCAGCAGGGCGATGATCACCTCGCTGAGGTTGCGGCCGTCGACGCTGACCTTGTGTTTGGCCACCGGCTTGTCACCGTCGAGGAGGACGCCGTCGGCATGCGTTCCGCCGACATCGATACCGATAATCATGGCTGCACCCGTGCTTATGGAAATGAGAGGAAACAGTCGCTCAGATCATATTACCTGGGCCTGACCATTTGTCACCGAAAAACCGGTGGAATCAGGCGAATTGATGGATGGTGGTGATGGTGAAATTGTCCGTGACGGCCGCTGTTGACTTGGCTATCATGAAAGGCAGGGCAGGCAAGAAGCCGGTGGCGAGAATGCGTAGAGAGAAGGTTTGCAGGGGAGAGGCATGGCGATAACCTTAGCGAAGCAGGTGGGCGAGTTTCTCGCCGCAGCGCGGCGCCGCTATAGCTACGACCCGCGCAGGAATCTCTATCTGTGGTTCGGTTTCCTCTGGGGCCTGCCGATTCCGGTGGTTACCTTCTCCTTGCAGGCCCACTTTATCGACGACCACAGTCTGGCGGCGCTGCTCACCACCATCCTCACCACGCCGCTGCAATGGTTCTTCCTTCTCCACCCTTTGCTCTTCGCCGCTATCTTCGGCATCCTCGGGACGATCAGAAACGATCAGGAAAAACAAATAGGCGAGATGGTGGCGAGGCTTGAGAAGAGCGCCGTCCACGATCCCTTGACCGGACTGAAGAACCGCCGCTACTTCGCCCATATCTTTCACGACGAGTGCGCCCGCAGCCTGCGCCGCGAAGAGGCCCTGACCCTGCTCTTTCTCGACCTCGACCACTTCAAAAAGGTCAACGACAACCACGGGCACCATTTTGGCGACCTCGCCCTGCAGGCGACCTCCAAGTATTTGCAGCAGCAGGTGCGCCCCTACGATACGGTGGTGCGCTGGGGCGGCGAGGAGTTCATCATCCTTTTACGGGCCACCAACGAGGAGGCCGCCATCCATTTCTCCGAGCGGGTGCGCATCGGTATCCAGTCTGATCTGGGAGAGGCATTGCCCTTCTCCCTGACCATTTCCATCGGCCTTTCCCAGTACCAGGACAACGACACCCTGGAGTCGCTCACCGAGCGGGCCGACCGCGCCCTCTACCACGCCAAGCAGAGTGGGCGCAACCGGGTTATCCCTTGGTCGAAGGTGTCGGCTGAGTCAAATCTCTAAATATTTTAATATCCTATGAAGAATGTGCATTTGCATTCTAAATTGTCTCTATGCGGTTGCTCAAGCGCCAGCAATGAGAGCAGTTCCCATCTGATCTTCCTCCACGAAGCCCTCGGTTGCACCACCTTGTGGAGGGATTTTCCGGAAAAACTCTGTGCCGCCAGCGGCTGCCCCGGCCTGCTCTATGACCGCTTAGGCCATGGCCAGTCGCCTGGCGATCCCTACCCCCGCACCATCCACTATCTGCATCGTCATGCCCTGGAAGAACTGCCGCAGGTATTGGAGGAGGCCATTCCAGGAAAACCGTATATCCTGGTGGGCCATTCCGACGGCGGCAGTATCGCCCTGCTCCATGCCGCCGAACGGCCACCCCTGTTGCGCGGGGTGGTGACCATGGCCGCCCATGTGCTGGTCGAGTCGGTAACTGTTGCGGGAATAGCAGCGGCCGAGCGGGCCTACGAGGAGGGGCGGATGCAGGGTCTTACCCGCCATCATGGCGACAAGACCGAGACCCTTTTTCACGCCTGGGCCCATACCTGGCAGAGCCCGTGGTTTGCTGCGTGGAACATCGAGTACGCCCTG
>CAYSON010000223.1:0-6140 GCA_964432635.1 uncultured Desulfopila sp. | reverse complement strand
TGGTGTTTCTCGATATCGGCCTCCCCGATATCAGCGGCCTTCAGTTGATTGAGGCCATCAAGGGCGTCAGCGACGATATTGACATTGTCATGCTCACCGGGGTCAACGAGGCAAAAACCGCCGTGCAGGCGCTGCGCGCAGGAGCACTCGACTATATCGTCAAACCTTTCGAAATGGTTGAGTTCAAAGCCGCTCTCGGCCGCATCCTCCAGACTCGATTAATGCGCAAGAAGGCCTCCCTGCTTCAGCCGCCGCTAGGGGTTGCCGCCATTCTTGGCAACAGCCCGCCGATGCTGCGGGTCAAAGAGGCGATTGGCATGGCGGCGATGGTGGACGCCGCGGTGCTCATTACCGGAGAAACCGGCACCGGCAAGGAACTGGTGGCCAGGGCCATCCACGACAACCGCCCCAACCAGAACGGGGTCTTCGTCAAGGTCGACTGCGGCACCCTGTCCGCCAACCTCATGGAGTCGGAGCTGTTCGGCTACGACAAGGGTGCCTTTACCGATGCCCGTACCGACAAGCGGGGCTTGGTCGAGCTCGCTCACGGCGGCACCCTTTTTCTTGACGAAATCGGCAACCTGCCCATAGAGCTGCAACCCAAACTGCTTCGTCTCATTGAGGAATCGACCTTCAGGAAGGTGGGTGGCCTCAAGGATATTGCGGTTAAAATCCGCATCATCGCCGCCACTAACGCTGATATCGAGGAGCAGATCGATATCAACCGCTTTCGCGAAGATCTCTATTACCGCCTCAACGTCCTGCCCATTGCCCTACCGCCGTTGCGTCGACGTGGCGAGGATGTCCTGCTTCTGGCCGCCTACTTTCTCGAGGAAGCACGTAGGGATATAAAAAAACCGATTGCCGGATTCAGCGCTGAAGGGCAGCAACGCCTCCTCAATCACGATTGGCCGGGCAATATCCGGGAACTGCGCAACGCCATCGAACGAGAAGTGATCTTCTCCCGGAGCGCCATAATCTCGATGTCGACCATCAGCGGCAGCAGCATTGCTCCGCCACTAAAAAAAGAAATACTGTTGACGTTGAAGGAGATGGAACGGCAGTATATTCAAAAGGTGCTGGCCGCGGTCGACAACAACAAATCCAAGGCGGCGCGTATCCTCGGCATCTCTCGGACGACGCTACGGGAATATCTCTAAGTGGCCATAATTTGACCACCTGGCCAGATTATGGCCATAACGTCCACCCCCTCCCCCGGCACTACCCTCTTCTCTAGTAAGCTTTTTCATCATTATTTCATTATCTTAAATATTTTCACTGCTTGGTGCGCCATTTGCAATTCCCAAAGCAAAATGGATCGGAAGCCTCCGCCAAGAGGTGGACCAGTAACGCCGTCGGCGGTCCCCTGTGGCTTGAAAAAACATTGTGGTGAAACTATGAAAAGAGTTCTGGTCGTTGACGATGAAGAGGACATGCTATGGATGTTGCAAAGAAATCTCAACAAAGGCATGGAAAATGTCGAGATTCTTGCGGCAAAATCCGGGGAGGAAGCCCTGGCCCTGCTCAGCGATCGATCAGTCAACTTGGTGATCACCGATATCAACATGCCGGGAATGAGTGGTCTTGACCTGCTGGTGGAAATCAACAACCAGTTCCCTGGTACCGGCGTGATCATTATGACCGCCTACCCTTCAAACGCCTATGAAAATAAGGCGATGATGAGCGGCAGCCTCCGTTTCATCGAAAAGCCGTTCGATATCAAGGAAGTGCGAGCCATTGTCGAGGAGGTACTGAAGTCCGGCGAAGGATTCCAGGGCACCGTCGATGGCGTCTCGTTGCTGGACATCGTCCAGTTCAACGGCCTGTCGCGAGCCACCGCTGCCCTCAAGGTTACCGCCGGTGATCGCGAGGGCATGATCTTTTTCAAGGAGGGGGAAGTCGTCCATGCCATTTGCGGCAAGGAGATAGGCGAAGAGGCCTTCTTCACCATCCTCGCTTTCAACGGCGGGTCGCTGCAAAATAACAGAGGAGTTCAGCCACCGGTGGTCAGTATCCACAAAAGCATTGAGGCCTTGCTCTTTGAGACAGCGGTGAAAAGTGACGAGTTGGCCGATGCCGAGCTCACCCGCAATCAACAGGAGACCTCCTCCCTGGAGCATACCATCGGCCATCACCAAGACCCCCCCGACACGAAAATCTCCTCCGCGTCTCAGCCGGCAACGACGCTTAACGAAGCAATCGATCCTACGACTACAGCAGTTCAACCCACAACTTTTTCAGAGGACTTCGAGATGACGGAAATTCAAAAAATTCTAGCGGAATTCACCAGTATCGAGGGCGTTCACACCGCTTGTCTGGTCGGCCGTGACGGCTTTCTCCTTGACAGCCTAGCTCGATCCGGGATCGATGCCGAGATGATCGGCGCCATCGCCTCTTCGGGCTTCGGTTCGGCGGAATCGATGGGCAATCAACTGGGGCAGGGTGATCTGCGCATGACCATGTTCGAATTCGCCAACGGCCCGGTCATGTTCGCCCCTGTGGGTGAGGACGCCTTTCTGGTCATCGTTGCCGACCAGGAGACTAACCTCGGCTGGATTCGCATCAGCATCAAGAAAAACGCCAAAAAAATCAAGGATGTGGCCTCACTGTAAGTCAATCGGCCGGGTCGTCTCGCACGATCCGGCCACCCCCCAGAGCAGAACGGCCTGGTGAGACTCCCCCCGCCGTTATTGGTAATTCTCCTGATAATACCCGGCGAAACGGGTAAACTGCGTTTCGTACTTTTTGATAAGCATGCGTGCCTTGCCCAGCCATTCCTCCTTGGTGGTCATAACGAAGATAAAAAACGGCTGGTCATCCACATGCCGGATGATAAAGTGATATTGTCGAGTGGTGATAAGAATGTCGTCGACCTCTTCATCATCGGCAAGGAGGTTGATGGCCTTGGCGTTGGACTTGACGATGGAGGCCAGATAGGCCGAAGCGGCCGCCGTCTCGATATCCTGCCGTCGTCGTACCTCGGCAATGGACATGCCATCTTCGACGGTTACCACCGCCGCCGCGAGAATACCCGGCAACTCTTTCGACATCTGGTCAAGAAGACTCTGTAGCTGTTTAATCATCGGTATTTACCCATTATTTTTAGGGACTTCCCAGCTTTCGTTGTACATACCTTTGGGAACAACTATATCATTTACTCTCCCTCATATGAAATTTTTTCTTGCCATTACCAATATTTTTGCCGAGACAGCGCCAGAAGGGAGAGACGATGCGAGCGATTGTGCAACGGGTGAGTGAGGCCAGCGTGACCATAGCTGGTGAGACCACCGCCGCCATCGGTCGGGGAATGGTGGTCTTTCTTGGCATCGCCGCCGCCGATGGCGACCGAGATGTCATCTGGACGGCCGAAAAAATCACGCAACTGCGAATATTTCCCGACGATCAGGACAAAATGAATCTTTCCCTGGCCGACATCGGTGGAGAAATGCTTATTGTGTCGCAGTTCACCCTTCATGGGGACTGTCGCAAAGGCCGCCGACCTGGCTTCTCGACAGCCGCTCCTCCGGCTGTAGCTGAACCCTTGTACTTGAACTTTGTCGAGGAAGTGCGTCGCCGCAACATCGCCACCGCCACCGGAACCTTTCAAGCGTCCATGGCGGTGCGACTCATCAACGACGGCCCGGTGACCATGATGCTCGATTCGACCAAACTGTTCTGACCGTCTCCCTATCATTTCCAGAAAGGATATTCGATGACATTCACCCCAGGCTCCACCTATTCCGGCTTCTTGCTGAAGCGCCACAACTCTGTTGAAGAGATCGCTGCCGATGTCTATCTTTTTGAGCATGAGCTGCTCAAATGCCCACTGCTCGCCATTAAAAACGACGACAGCAACAAGACCTTCACCGTCGCCTTCAACACGGTGCCGGTTGATTCGACCGGGGTCGCCCACATCCTCGAGCACTCGGTGCTGATGGGCTCACGCCGCTATCCGGTCAAGGACGTCTTCGGCGAAGTCAACAAAGGCGGACTGACTACTTTCCTCAACGCCATGACTGGCGCCGACATCACCTACTACCCCTTCGCCACCCGTAACATCAAGGAATATTTCAATATCATGGGGGTATACTGTGACGTTGTCTTCAATCCACTGCTCACCAGGAGCACCTTCGAGCAGGAGGGCTGGCACTACCACCAGGAGACTGCGGAGAACCCCTTACAGTTTCAAGGGGTGGTTTACAACGAGATGAAGGGCGCTTTTTCCGATCCGATTCGCCATATTTTTCACAATATCTTCGCCGGGCTGATGCCCGATTCCACCTACGCCCACGAATCGGGTGGCGACCCCCGAAATATCCCCGATCTCACCTACGAGCAGTTCTGCCGCTTCCATAGCGAGCATTACCACCCCAGCAACGGTTTCTTCCTCCTCTACGGCGATGCCCCCCTGGAACAGGAACTGCAATATCTCCAGGACAACTTCCTGGCTGCTTACAAAAGTGCCAGCCATAAGGTGGATATCACTCTCGGTCAATCACCGACCCAGCCGGTCTTTATCAATGAGAGCTACGCCGTCGACAGCGACGACACGGCCGAGAAGACCTTTCTCGCCGTCGGCACCGACGTTGCCACCATCGCCATGCGCCGTGAAAACACCGCCTTTCAGATCATTGCCAACATCCTCTTCAACTCCGACGGCTCTCCCCTGAAAAACGCCATTGTTTCGAGCGGCCTGTGCAAGGATTTCGGCGGCTTTTTCATGGCCTCTTCCTCCAGCAAGACCCTGATGGTCACCTATCTGGTGGGCAGCGAACCGCAGCACCGCGAGGCTTTCCTGCAGCTCTATCGCGCCACCCTTCTCAATATGGTCGAGGAAGGCCTCGATCGGGAGCTGGTGGTGGCGGAGCTCAACAAGTTTGAGTTCAATCTGCGCGAGGAGGCCAGCAAGGCGCAGCGCGGCCTCGACCTGATCAGCAAGGCCACGGTTGCCCTCAAATACGGTCTCGACCCGTTCGAATTCCTGAGCAGCGAGGAGCTGATGCGCACGCTCCGCCGCCAGGCACTCGACAACGGCTATTTCGAACAGCTGATCAAGGAGTTTCTCCTCGACAATCAGGCCACCGTGGTGGTCACCCTGGTTCCCGACCCGGAAAAACAGAAAAGGATCCAGGCGGAGGAGCGGCAGCGCCTCACCGCCTACGACGCGGCCCTCAACGAGTACGAGCGAAGCGCCCGTGTGACCCGAACCCAAGAACTGCTCGAGGAGCAACTGCGGCCGAACAGCGTCGAAACCCTGTCGCTGCTACCGCAATTGTCGCTTGGCGATCTCTCCGACAAAATAGACTTTCCCCAGGCCACGCCAACCAGTATGTTCAGCCACCAGGTGCTGGTCAACGACCTGGCCACCAAGGGCATCACCTATCTTGATATCGGTTTTGACTACTCCTGCCTGCCGCCGCAGCTGTTACCCCTCCTCGACCTGTTCGGCGCCATCGTCACCGAGATCGGCACGGACCGCCTCGACTACCGACAATTCGCCAAGGAGATTGCCACCTGTACCGGATCATTCAACCACACCCTGACCACTTACACCCACCGTCTACAGCCGGGATCAACCAAGCCGGTGTTCTGGCTGCACCTCAAGTGCCTGCCAGACTACCTTGAGCAGGCCTTGCAATTGGTGGGCGAGGTCTTCTCTTCGGTCTCCTTTGTCGATCGCAGCAGGATTCGTGAGATTGTCGCCAGGGAATTCGCCTGGACCGAACATGCCGCCCACAGCGAGGGTTACAACCTGCCATCCACCAGGGTCTTCGCTCAACTCAGCGACGCCGGACGCTACAACGAGATGGTCAGCGGCGCCACTTCCTATTTCGCCATCAAGGAGCTGGCCCGAGACTACCAGGCCAAGGAGGAAGCTTTCCTCGCCTCTCTCAACACCATCGCCCACCTGCTCTTTAATCGCGGCAACCTGGTGTTGGCGGCCACGGCAGAGGAACGCGACCTGCACCGTTTTGGCACCCTTGGCAACCTCCTCGTCGACAGCCTTGGCAACCAAACGACCCCACCCTACCCTGTGCCATTGCTTTCTTTGCCGCGGCATGAAGCCTTCATTTCATCGGCTGAGGTGGTTTTTGCCGTTCAGGGCGGCAACCTACTCAAGAACGCCCACGGCTACAACG
>CAYSON010000222.1:1726-6246 GCA_964432635.1 uncultured Desulfopila sp. | reverse complement strand
TCGGGCGCGGTGGCGCAGCCACAATGCTTTTATTATTTACTTCTTTCTTCTTTCTTCTTGTTTGTGGTTGCACTGTTGGTTGCTCTGTTGGTTGCTCTGTTGGTTGCTCTTGTGCTATTTTTGTTGGTTGCTCGCCACTCTTCCTTCCTTGGTATTCTTCGTATTTACATATAGTTATGATAGTAAAATGCTTGGTTGCTCTGGTGGTAATTTCGTTGGTTGAGTTGTTGGTTGAGTTGTTGGTTGAGCTGTTGGTTGCATTTGACGGGTTGTATTTGCTAGACAGTTTCCCGAGGCAGGTGCGAACCTCCTGCTCAGATAACCCGGTTTCACCCGACAACGCTTTTCGACCGGTGAGATACTGTCCTCGCTTCACCGGGATTCCGCGGACCCGCCCGTCTTCGGAATTGGCCATAAGCAAAAGGTGCAGGAAAAGGTGCACCATGTTGCTATCATGATACCAATGCCACTTTGTCATGCGCCTATGCAGCTTTATCCAGCCTTCCACCCCCATTTTGACACCGCTCAAACGGGTTGGTGTTCGACTGCCTTGTATCGCAACTCCGCGCACGTCCCCTCGACCACCAATGGCGCCGGCGGTGAATCTTCGATAAACATACCCTCCAGGAGTATCACGTAGTTGACGATATCCCCGAGCTTCTCGTCCAACATCTCAGCGCTCGGGTAGATGCCATGCGCTGTCGCCTCTACCATGTCGGTAAGTGAGACGATGTGTTTTTTGAGCATCCCGAGCGCAGCCTGCTGTTGCGTTTGAGGCTCGCCGATCCTGGCCGCAACCTTGAAGTTATGGAACCTGTCCGTCGGACTGGCATACTCGACGGATTTCTTTACCAGCACCTTCTTTGTTTTTCCGCACCTGGCCTCGACGATCTCGTTGAATTGTTCAGTGTTCATGCGCCACCTGATGTTTTGTTTTTATCTTATTGACAATGTGTTAGAAAAACCTCGCCAGGACGGGGCTCGACCGCCTGGCGAGGCGCTCCCCCAGCTCTCGCTTTACTGGGTTTGCAGATCGTTTTACCTCCCCGCCACATAGACGGGTACTCCTGTTAATTTCTGTACTTCGGTTTTGAATAAAGCCTCGTCTGAATTTCCGTCGCTGAGATGAATCAAGTGGATCTCCTGCAGGATGTTCCACTCGTTGGCCCTGATCATCTCCAAAACCTTCTCGAGGCTCATGTGCGAACGGCGCACCCTGCTGTATAGCTCGGCGGCGATCTGGCCGGCAGCGAGGCGTTGAGAGATGATTTCCTTGGAAAAATTGCACTCGGTGATCAAGTGGGTAACCCCGGGGATAAGGAGGCTGTTGTAAAATGTATCGGTGAGGAAGAGGAGGCGGTCGGCGCCGGAGTCCACAACAAACCCAAAGGGTTCGGCCGCGTCGTGGCGCACTGGGAAAGGATAGACCGCCCACCCCCCGTCGATATTGCGGTAAACCTGCGGCATCATCACGTGGATGCGATGCCCCGACAGGTCCATAACCTCGGCGGTGCCCTTACTCAGGTAGATATCGATACCGCTTCCCTTCGCGTGTCTTATGCCCTTAGAGTGGTCCCCATGTTCGTGACTCAGGAGTATTCCGGAAATTCCGGATAGGTTATAATTTAGGGCCGCGACGGCCTTCGCCCATGGTATCCCGCACTCGACCATCAGGCGGGATTGCCCGTTGTCGAGCAGGTACATATTCCCGGCGCTACTGCTGGCTACTGTGGTTATTTTGATCATGGTGTTTCCTGGTTGATGGTATTTCGTAGTCAGTCTTTTGCCGCTCTTACGAGTCCAGCCTCATAGCCTATCTGATATGCTTGACCAAGGTGTTCAGCGGAGAATGGAGTACGGCTCAAGTCAAGCCCATCATTGGCAACCCCATGCCCGAAACCAGACTCATAGCTTGAGCAAATCATATAGATATCGTCGCGAGTTTGTTTGATTCTTTCCCTGCGCCTACGGAACAACAACTTTATGCTGCGGTTTTGGTGTTCTATGTGAGACTTTTGTCTTTTTACCTCTGCCATGAGGTCCGTCACATTTTTGTTGGCTCTCAAAAACTTTCTTTCTTTCATGATCCCCCACGGTTGCTTCTAGTTTCTTATTAACCACACCCTCACTCCGGGTCCGGGTAGCACATCTCCGTTTTTGGTAACCGCTCGGTGGCGACATACTCCACTCGCGACCCGTCAGGGCAGAGGACACCAAAGCGGAACTTTTGCAGGATCGGCGCCGGGGCTGCTACTGCGGTTGGTGGTGCGGTGGTTGCGGTGTATCTGATGATGGCATATTGCCCGGCGACAAGCGCCACCACCAAAAAAACTCCGAAAGCACAGTACATGTTTATTCTGTTCATGAGTCTCCTCTACAATCTGTAGATAGCTGGCGCTTCAACGGGGTACAGGCCCTCGGCGCCGTTGCTTTCCTGTACTGCAATCCTCTGCTACTGCATGAATGGCGGGAGATCCTCGGCCGGCGGCGGCTCCCTGAACGCTGGATCGTCGTGAGGGATTATCTCGCCGGTCTCGGGGTCAACCTGGAGCGGCTTCTCGGTTGCGGAAGGGTCAGGCTCGGGTGTCGGGGGGAGTTCAATGAGCTGGCTGTTGGCGTGGGACAGATAATCATTGTCTGCCTCTGTATCGCGGAGAACCGCCTCGCTGTGCTGCAGATCCCGGTAGGCCCCATCAATCTTTTGGCTATCGATGGTGATACTACTGTATGCTGCGCGGTAGATGGTTTTCAGACACATCTCCTCGAACCAACCGTCGGTGTGCTCCGTTCCCGCCTTGCGATTCCGTCCGGTTTGCGGGTCTTTTTCCCACACATCTTTTTCGCCGCCCCAAAACTCGGCCGAAGCATACTTAGGCTTGCGCTTCAGGATGTTTTTTAGTGACATAACAACGATTTTGTTTTTTTCCGGACGGCCAGTAAACTCGTGGTAGTAGAAGCCTCCGACGACCTCTCCGCGGTCGAAGTGGTTTTGTATTTCCAAGCTATATGTTTCCACCTGGTTGGTCCGGTCCTTCTTGAAAATCTTGATCTTGTCGGAGCTATACACAAGCTCAACGGTGACGTGATCGGGGAGGTCTAGCGCGTATTTTCTTGCTTTCAACTCGATCCCGCGATACCCAGGAATGAACCCGATATCGTACTGTCCTGTTGTGCCGTTGAGGTATAGAATCATGTTAATGTGGTTCCTCTCAAGCGGGTCCCATCCTATTCTTGCGGCAGCAACAACCGACCTTGCCAACATCGGCATATTGATGTGTTGCCAGGTCACCGGTACAGCCTCTCGGTATTTCTCAACCTTTTTCAGGCGCTTTGCCTCAGCCATTTGCAGGACACCGTCGAGAGCGATAAAGTAGTTTTGGGCGAGTCGGCGTTGTGAGGGCGCGAAGTCTAACTCGCCGACACCTTGGCCAAACTCTGAAACGACCTTGGTCATGAATCTCTGGGACATTGACGCTTCAACTTTTGCGACTGCATTTTGATTGCTCATATCAAATTTTCCTCATTGTTGATTTTCTCAACGGTCCTCTGCCAGATATTCATAGGCAGAGCCGATGCTATTGCTGTCATGGCGTCGGTCAGGTCGCGGGTAGTCATCTCCGCGCCGATCAGTACGCTGTTTCCGTTGTAGTCGCTCTCCGGCTTGACTGTGGCCAGTTTGCGGGCGCTGAATCTGATGATCATTGGTCAATCCTCCCTCTCGTCCAGCATTGCGTCGGCCATCTCATAGGCGTAAGCCGCTATTTGTTGATCAGTGCTCTTTTTGTGAGCATCAGCGCCAATCATCCCCTGCATGGCCTTGGCCGCGAAATAATCACGAAGCGTCATTCCCCAGCTCAAAACGTCATCGCCGACAGCCACCGGGAAGGCGGACCCCCCGTTGTTTTCGCTCATGCCTCCACCTCCACCCTTAGCTTCTTGTCCGCCTCGCTCACAAACAGGCTGATAACCTGCACCCCGTTCATCTCCGGGATGGTGGTAACGCTTTCGCGGTTGTCGATGACCACCGGCAGGGTGATTTTGTAGTGCGCAGACAGGGTGCGGATGATGTCGAGCCCGCCCTGAATCCTGGCTGCGCTGTTGAGGTCGGCACCGGGCACACCGTCGACGGTCATTTTGCAGGTATCTTCTATTCCGCCGTTTTGGAGTTGCTCGAACATCTTGAAACGCACAAACTCGAACTTCTGGTTGACTCGCTCGTCGAGTAGCGCGACCTTCGCCCTGGTGAACTGCTCGACGACATGGAGCTCGCCGTCGAGGCGGGCATACTCTCCGGCCAGGGTTTTCTCTTCGTTGGCCAGCACGGTGATTCGTTCGCCGGTCTCCATGTGCTGCTCGATGGCGGCAAGTTGCTTCTCAGCCGTGACGATCTGCTCCTGGATGGCGTCACGCTCGACAGCCTTGGCGGTCACGTCGCCAATCTTCCCGGCCATGATCTCAACCAACAGGGCGTCACGCTCGCGGGCAGCGTTCTGGTAAGCGGGTGTTGATTCTGCCGAAGG
>CAYSON010000222.1:0-1716 GCA_964432635.1 uncultured Desulfopila sp. | reverse complement strand
CAACCCGTTGACCTCGGCATCGATCTCTCTCTTGTCGGTCTCCAGCTTCACGCAGAGCGCCGTGGCCTCCTCAACCTGCTTCTGCAAGCCGGCCATCCGCGCCTTGTTGGCAAAACCCTTGCTCTCGATATTCTCCAGTTCTTCCGACTGCGCCTGATTGAACTTGGCCATTGCCGCCTCGAGTTGATCGGCCGGCAGGTCTTGGCCGCAGGTCGGGCAGGCCCCATTGATATAGGTACGTGCCTTGACTTCTCGCCATCGCGCCGTCAGCGCGGCCGTTGTCTCGGTGATATGGGCAATATCCTCATTCAGCCGGGCAACCTGGCGGGTGGTGTCGGCGAGCATGCTGCTGACGTTGCTGAGACGGAAATTCGCGTCAGTTAATGCCGCGTTGTGCTTGTTTTTATTCTCTCTTATGTCATGCAATACTTTTGATTGCATATCGCGGAGAACGCCCTCCTGCACCGCCCACCGTTTTTTAAATTCCACTACCCCGCCCCCTGCCTGGATGCCGGCAATCTCGGTGGTTTTGGCGTCCAGTTGCTCGCGGAGTTTGGTCAGAGTGGCAATCAGGGTCTGCGTGTTGGTAACGGCCAACTCCGGCCGGGACTTGGTCAGCTCGTCAATCCGCGCCGGGATCTCGACCAGGCGCTTGTTGATCGCGGTGCGGCGGGCGGCGGTGACCTTTTTCCAATCATCAGTCTTCTTGCCGGCCAGGATCTCCGGCAACCGGGCGAACTCTGGCGATGATGCAATGGTGTCGGCGTCGGACACATCCCCACATACTTTGAGCAGGATCTCCCGCTGCTTCTGCCAGTGCAGGGCGGAAAAGGCGGTTGGTGAGGACAGGATAGAGAAGAGATGTTCGGGGCATATTTCGGCGACACGCGCCATGTACTCTTTCTCTTTGAGCGGCACACGGTCAGCAAAGAATGTCGTCGTGTGGCCGTCGAAGGTGTCTTCCGCACTTCCCCGGCGCCGGGTCCACTTTTCTTTGAATACCTTTTTCAGGGTGATGACGTTCGGGAAAGTGTCGGTTGTGATATTGAACCGCGCCTCGACCACATGGTCCGCTTTGTTAAGGTCCGGGCGGCTCCAATTCTTAACACCAAAATCCGCTTGGCCCCGGCTGTCTTTATTGAAGAGAAGCCAGCAAATCGCATCCGCGATGGTGGTCTTGCCCGTGGCATTGTCGCCATAGATGGAAAGGTTCTTGCCCTCTGGCTCCAAGCTCAGGGACTTGATACCTTTGAAATTTTCGATTGATAGTTACAACAGTCGCATTTATATTACTCCTTGCTGTGGTTGTTCTGCCGCCCGAGGTGTGTCAGCACCCGGGCGGCGCTTTTGTTACTTGCTCAGGATGGTCGGGAGTTGCATCTGTTTCCCTTTGAGAAAGGTACATATCCTCTCAACTGTCTCCTTCGTGGAATCCAGCTCCACCCTCAGTGCTGCGACCGCTTCTTCCATGACCGCGGCCCTGCTTGCGGCATCGAAATTGGTGGGCAACTTCCTCCACGTCTCACCGGTTGCCCTCTCACACCCCTCGATATTCCCCACAGAGACATCGAAACCCTTCTCCGTAGTGGCCAGGTCAGCCACGGCCTGTTTCGTCATCCCTTCAAACCTGGCCAGGTTGTCGACAAACCAAAGGTTCAATTGATGGCGGCGACTAGCGTTTAGTGCGTTGTATCCCATGTTCCTCTCCTAATTATT
>CAYSON010000221.1:0-6256 GCA_964432635.1 uncultured Desulfopila sp. | reverse complement strand
TGGAAATACTCTCAGGGAGAAGAACATGCGGAAAGTCAAATTTTTATTCTATGTACTTTCAGCGGTGATGCTGATGGGATGCGGACAAACTGTTGTGGAAACCCTTCACGTGCCAGATGGCCCTAACCCTACAGCTCCCGGCCGTGGGCGAACCATCCTTATTCTCCCCTTTGCCGACTATAGCGGCGCCGACTCCTTGGCGAGCGCCTATCGACGCAACCTTACCGTTACCGAGGCGCTGACCGACCGGCTGGTGGCCAAAGGCTTTATCATGGCGGTGCAAGAGGATGTCTTTGGGTATCTGGTTGACGAAAAAATCATCAACCTTGCCAATTATGACGCCGACACCACCGAGAGTTTGTCAAATGAGTTACGCAGCGAGTGGTCGGACGCAATGAAGTATGAACTGCAGCAGTACATCGACTTGCAAAAGAAGCAGCAGGAACAGACTGTTTCCGCTAGCCCTGGCACGCATACCTTGACTCCCACCGAATTGGCTAAGATGGGACGACGTTTTAGTGCCGATTATATCGTTCGCGGGCGTATCCTCGAATACAAGACCAGACAAGAACCTACCTGGGCTCCTTGGAAAAGAGGTGTTCTCCCCTTCATCAGCGGCAGCTCCAATAGGATCCTCAATGGCTTTGCCAGTTCCGACTCCTACGATGCGCGAAACGAGGCCCTCACCGGCATGCTTCTCGGCGGCATCATTGGATACAATAACGCCACCTGGCCGTGGAATGACGGTCAGACCTTCTTTGGCATGGCTGATGGTTCTGCCAATACTGTTTTCTGGGCCGCCGCTGGCGCCGGTACCGGGATGGTCATGCATTCAAGCGGCCAAGTCGACCAGGCGGCGGTGCAGATGCGTATCTGGGTGCAGGAGGCTACGACCGGCAACGTCATCTGGACCAATCGGGTCAGAGTCCTTGTCTCGCCGGAAACCGTTTTCGCTGATAAACAGTATGACACCTTGTTCAATAAGGCCATTGAACAAGGTGTTGATTCGATGGTTAATCACTTCGTGAGCTACGGTCTTTAAGCAACTGGGAAAGAGTTTTTCGACATTTCTTACGGAAAACTCTTTCATGCCGAGGAGTACTTTCTCCCACCTGGGGAGAGCTCCTCATGGCCAAAAGAACAACAAAGGGGCCATTGACAAGTCGTCAATGGCCCCTTTGTTGTTCTTTTATGGACGAGTTGCCGTCAATTCTTCGCTTCGTCCTTTTTTTTCTGGGCTTTTTGGTAAAGGGCCATAAAGTTAACCGGCTCCATCAGAAAGGGAATATATCCACCGTCGGTCTACACTTGGCTGACAATCTGCCGTGTGAAGGGGAACAGCAAAGTAGGGCAGTCAACTCCGAGCAACATCTCAATATGTTCGGCGGGAATGCTCCTCACCATGAAGACGGCCGCATGCTCAATCTCCAGGATGAACAAAACCTTGCTCTCATCCTTTGATGATACCTTGGCGGTTATCTGCAGAGAAACTTCCCAATGCTCACCATCGATTTGCCTGTTGTTGAGCTTCAGGTTCACCTCGACCGCCGGTTCCATTTTTTGCTGCATGGTGAAAATTTCCGGGGCGTTGGGGTTTTCAAAGGACAGATCCTTGATGTACATTTTTTGCATCCGAAACTCTGGTCTGTTGTTTGCTCCCGCATTGGTATTTTCCGTCATCTTACGTCTCCGCAAAGTAAAGAGGATAGGGCTAAATTCTGAAGTACCCAGTCTGCCCAAGGATTAAAGACTTGTCCTCAGGCAGGGTGTCTTGAACTGAGCCGTTATTAGAACGTACTTCTCCTTGAGAAGCAAGGTTCTATGCCGATAGAACTCAAACCGCGGGCAAAAGTCGTGTGAGAAACTGCCCAGTATAGGAAGTGGTGGCACGAGCCAGGTCTTCCGGAGTGCCTAAGGCAACGATTCTTCCCCCACCGTCTCCCCCTTCCGGGCCGACATCTATCACCCAATCGGCAGTCTTGATAACATCAAGATTATGTTCGATGACCACTGCGGTATTGCCCTGATCGACAAGTCGATTCAATACCCGCAGCAAATGCTGAATATCGGCAGGGTGCAGGCCTGTAGTCGGTTCATCGAGGATATAGAGCGTCTTGCCGCTGCTTCTGCCGGAGAGTTCCTTGGAGAGTTTGACGCGCTGAGCCTCTCCTCCCGAGAGAGTTACAGAGGATTGACCGAGGGAGATATAGGAAAGCCCTACTTCGAAAAGCGTTTTCAGCTTGCCATGAATTGCTGGAACACTCTTGAAAAAGTGCATCCCCTCCTCGACAGTCATCGACAGCACATCATAAATGCTTTTCCCACGATACAAAATCTCCAGCGTCTCCGCATTGTACCGCTTGCTTTTGCAGGTGTCGCATTCGACGTAAATATCGGGAAGAAAATGCATGGCAATTTTGTTAACTCCTTCACCCTCACAGGCCTCGCAACGCCCCCCCTTGACATTGAAGCTGAAGCGTCCCGCCTTATAGCCCCTTGCCCTGGCTTCCGGCAAGCGACAAAAGAGATCGCGGATCGGGGTAAATAGCCCGGTGTAGGTGGCAGGATTGGATCGTGGCGTCCTGCCGATCGGACTCTGATCAATGTCGATGATCTTGTCGATAGACTCAAGTCCGCTGAGAGTTGCCCCTTCCTGGGTGATTGCTGCAACTTTATTGTTAAGACCGAGCCGTGCCAACTTGTAGAGGCTTTCGAGACGCCTGTAACCGCGGTCATTACCCCCAACGGAAACGTAACCTCGATATGTTGCAAGTTGTTGACACAACAATTAGTGAGCTTGAGACCATCTCCATCGCTCAACGTCACAGGCCGGCGAACCTTTGGCGTCTCTATGGCCAATCGCCCTGAAAGATAACCTCCAGTCAAGGACGCCTCACATTTCAAGATTCCGCCGACCGATCCGCAGTACACTACCTCTCCCCCATGTATGCCGGCGCCAGGTCCCATATCAAGGATATGATCGGCGGCGAGGATGGTATCGGTATCGTGTTCGACCACGATCACACTATTGCCAAGATCCCGTAGCTCAAGGAGCGTATTGATGAGTTTTTGGTTGTCTCGCTGATGCAGGCCGATGCTTGGCTCATCGAGTATGTAGAGAACTCCGGCGAGACGAGAGCCGATTTGTGAGGCCAGGCGAATACGCTGTGCTTCCCCTCCGGAAAGCGTACCGGCGCGTCGATCAAGGGAGAGGTAACCAAGGCCAACATCAGTGAGAAAGGAAAGCCTATCAACGATCTCCTTAAGAATTGGTTCGCCAATCTTCCTCTCCCGGGTGTTCAAAAGGAGAAGAGGTACCTCCTCAAGCAACCTGTCGATGGATATGCGAGTCATCTCATAGATCGACCACCTGCCGACCCGTACCGCCAAGGCTTCGGGTTTCAATCGCGCTCCAGCGCATGCCGCGCAGGGTTGCTCATTCATGTACTTTCCCAGTTCTTCACGGATCATTGCCGACTGGGTCTCAAGATACCTTCGATCAAGTTGCGGAATAATTCCCTCGAAACGATTGACCGCCGACAACACCCTTTGCCCCTTGCGATAGTGAAAGGTGATCGCTTCCTCGCCTGAGCCATAGAGATAGACATGCTGCACCTTGGCGGGGAGTGCACGAAATGGGGAATCGAGCGAGACGCCGTAGTGTTTGGCCACTGACTCCAGCATATGGCCAGTGTAGGTCTCTTCCGTTCGCCACCCCCATGGAGCGAGAGCTCCGTCGCTGATCGACCGTCCCGGATCCGGCACCACCAGGGATGGATCGAAAAACTGCTTTACTCCCAATCCACCGCACTCGCTGCAGGCGCCTTGGGGGTTGTTAAAGGAGAAAAGTTGCGTGGAGAGTGGTGGAACGGAAACTGCGCACCTGTGGCAAGCGGCATATTCGCTATAGAGCTTTTCAGTGCCGCCATCAGAAAAAACGACGAGCAGAAGCCCTTCCGTCAATTTTACTGTGGTGCTTACCGATTCCGACAGACGTCGCCGGCTCGACTCGCGGATGACGATGCGGTCAACGACGACCTCGATGGAATGCTTTTTATTTTTATCGAGTTCGATGGGGTCGTCGCTATGGAGAATATCGCCATCGACCCGCACCCTGACAAAACCCTCGCGACGAATCCTCGCCAAGAGCTGTTCATGGCGCCCCTTGCGCTCGGTAACCAAAGGGGCAAGAAGAATGATCCTGGTACCCTCCTCGAGCGCCAACAGGGCATTAACCATATCCTCCACGGATTGGGCGGCGATTTCGCTGCCGCAGACATGACAATGGGGATGCCCGCAGCGGGCAAAGAGCAACCGCAAATGATCGTAAATCTCAGTAATCGTGCCAACCGTCGATCGTGGGTTCTTGCTGGTGGTTTTTTGTTCTATGGAGACTGCCGGAGACAGACCTTCCAGGGAGTCGACATCAGGCTTGTCCATCTGCCCGAGAAACTGCCGTGCATAGGTGGAAAGGGACTCGACGTAACGCCTTTGTCCTTCGGCATAAAGGGTATCGAAGGCCAAGGTCGATTTCCCGGAGCCGGAGATGCCGGTAAACACCACCAGGCTGTTACGCGGCAAATCGACGTCGATATTTTTAAGATTATGCATTCGCGCCCCGCGAATGCTCAGCGTCTTAGGTTCCATGGTGCTGCGACGGTGGTTAGCAAGGCCCGAAACAATGGCCTTCCTAGAGGAGGTTTTGGTGATCAATTTTGATGCAGCGGTCCATAACCACAAAGACACCTCGGCTAAGCGCCACCTCGGCCGCTTGGTGATGGACAATGCCCTGCTGCATCCAAATGGCAAGGGGAAGAGGTTTCATTCCCAGTGCCTCCTCAACAATTCCCATAACCTCCTCTGGTTTTCTGAAAATATCGACAATATCTACAGACGAGGGGAGCGCCCCAAGAGAAGGATAGCAACGCACCCCGAGGACTTCGTCCTGTCCAGGGTTAACTGGATAAACGATGTAACCAGCGGCCATCAAATATCGAGCAACCATGTTGCTTGGCCGGCTCGCTTTCGGTGACAGCCCAACCACGGCAATGGTCTTTGCCGTTTTCAAGAGGTGCGCAAGCTGCGAGGAAAGTTGCAACGATGACAGTGTCTGCATTGGCGTAATCGTCTTAGGGACGGTTGTTACAGGGCGTGGCCCAGCGAGTTCCGGTTTTTCTCCCGGCCAGGTCGACACAATGACGACGCCATGGACAAAAGTCAAGATAACAATTATATACTACCCAGGTCCCGCAGGGCTCAGCAGCGATACGGTAACAGCCTGACACGGGGGTTTTTCGACGCTTCTCATTTCATTACAACTTCGAGGCCTTTGCATGTATTTTCAAAACATCATCTTTGAACTGAGTCGATACTGGGCGGATCAAGGTTGCGTCATCCAGCAGCCCTACGACATGGAGGTGGGAGCCGGCACCTTCCATCCTGCCACCCTGCTCCGCGCCTTGGGACCGGAACCCTGGAAGTCAGCCTACCCTCAACCCTCCCGCCGCCCCACCGACGGGCGATACGGCAATAATCCCAATCGCTTACAACACTATTATCAATATCAGGTGGTTATCAAGCCCTCACCTCTCAACGTCCAGGAACTCTACCTGGGAAGTCTTGAACGTTTCGGCCTCAATCTGCTCGACCATGATATCAGATTTGTCGAAGACGATTGGGAATCCCCTACTCTCGGTGCCTCCGGACTCGGCTGGGAGGTCTGGCTGGACGGCATGGAAGTAACCCAGTTCACCTATTTCCAGCAAGCCGGCTCCATCGATTTGTACCCCACCACCGTCGAGATCACCTACGGTCTTGAACGTATCGCCATGTACCTGCAAGGAGTGGAAAGCGTCTACGATATCGCCTGGAACCAAGAAATCACCTACGGCGAGATCTTTCATCAGGCCGAGATTGAATTCTCGACCTTTAACTTTGAAGAAGCCAACGTCGAGAAACTCCTTGTTTTTTTTGATGTGTACGAGGCAGAGGCGCTTCGTCTTGTCGATAGGAAGCTCATCCTTCCGGCATACGACTACTGCCTGAAATGCTCGCATAGCTTCAATCTCCTAGATGCCCGCAAAGCCATCAGCGTCAACGAACGCACCAGATACATTGGACGCATTCGCAACATCGCCAGAAAAGTGGCTGAAGCCTATGTGGAACAACGGCAAAAGATGGGCCATCCCTTGATCAAGAAAGGCTAGCCACAGAGACAAGAGAAGACGTCGATGCAATTGGGGCAAGTCGAAGGGGA
>CAYSON010000220.1:0-6309 GCA_964432635.1 uncultured Desulfopila sp. | reverse complement strand
TGGTGCCGCTGCGTTCGATCGCTTGCTCAATGTTTTCCGTGGTGAGCACGCCGAAAAGCACCGGAACCCCCGTCTCCATCCCCGCCTGCGCCGTACCCTTGGAAACCTCGTTAACGACCACATCGAAATGTGGAGTGGCGCCGCGGATAACGACCCCGAGGACGATGACGGCGTTGTATTTCTGGGATCCGGCAAGACGCATGGCAATCAGCGGAATCTAGAAGGCCCCGGGAACATGGACGACATCGATGTCATCCGCGGCAGCCCCAGAGCGATGGAGGCTGTCGAGAGCGCCATCCAACAGCTTTTCACTGAGAAAGGAATTATAACGCGAGACGATGATGGCGAACTTTTTGCCGTCCGCCTTGAGATTGCCTTCAATAAACTTTGCCATGACGGTTCCTTAACGATAGAGGAAGGTTGTTTTGTACGAAAATTATTCATCAACCGTGATGAGGTGCCCCATGCGGTCGCGCTTGCAGAGAAGATATCCCTTATTTTCCTTACCTGCAGCGATTTCCAAGGGAAAACGCGCCACCACCTCGATGCCATATCCCTCCAATCCCACAATTTTCTTGGGGTTATTGGTAAGGATGGCCATCTTGGTCACCCCGAGATCACGCAGAATTTGGGCGCCAATACCGTAGTCGCGGAGATCACTCTTGAAGCCGAGTCGATGGTTGGCTTCGACCGTATCGACGCCCTCCTCGTCCTGCAGGCAGTAGGCCTTGAGCTTGTTAACCAGACCGATGCCCCGCCCCTCCTGGCGCATGTAGAGAACGATACCACAGCCCTCCTGTTCGATCATCTGCATTGCCGCATGCAGCTGCAGACCACAATCGCAGCGAGAGGAACCGAAGACATCGCCGGTGAGGCATTCAGAATGGACCCGCACCAAGACTCGCTCGACGGCGGCGACATTGCCCTTGATCAGCGCCACGTGTTCCAATTTGTCCACTGAATTGGAGTAGACCACCGCCCTGAACTCTCCGGCATGGTCGGTGGGCACCCGCGCCTCGGCCTCCCTTTTGACCAGGGTATCCTCACGCAGGCGATAGGCGACCAGGTCGGCGATGGTTGCTATCTTCAAGCCATGCCTGGCGGCGAAGATCTCGAGATCGTTCATGCGCGCCATAGTGCCGTCATCGTTCATGATTTCGCAAATGACTCCAGCCGGAGTCAGGCCGGCAAGGCGGGATAGATCCACCGACCCCTCCGTCTGTCCGGTACGCACGAGAACCCCGCCATCCTTTGCCCTCAACGGAAAAATATGCCCAGGGCTGACCAGATCACTCGGCTTAGCGTCCTTGGCCACCGCAACCTGCACGGTTCTGGCGCGGTCGGCGGCGGAGATCCCGGTGGAAACGCCGGACTTCGCCTCGATGCTGACCGTAAAACCGGTGCCGTAAGGAGAGGTATTGTTGGTAACCATCATCGGCAGCTGCAGCCTGTCGACCAATACCCCCTCCAGGGTCAGACAGATCAGGCCCCGACCGTAGGTCGCCATGAAATTGATGGCCTCGGCATCGACCTTTTCCGCTGCCATGTACAGGTCGCCCTCATTTTCTCGATCCTCATCATCGACCAGGATGATTATCTTCCCAGCCTTGATGTCCTCAATCACTTCCTCTATCTTACTGACAGCCATAGTAGCAACTCACCTTGAATGAAATTCACAGCATTCTGCAGAAAACCTTGTATTTACCACAAGGGCATACGTTTCATATGAGCAGACAAGCTGCTCAACTCAGCTATATCGGCAAGGAACATCCCATGTATCGCCAAAGGTTCATTTCCGCCGACACTCGCAGAGGGGTGTTCCCGAACCACTAAAGATACCCATGCTCACCTAGAAACTTGGCATCAATGGCGCTGGTCGTGGTGTCTGAGACCTTTTTGCCTCCGGAAAAAAGAAGTTTTTCAATATATTTCCCGATGATGTCGACCTCGATATTGACCTTAGAGCCATTTTCCAAAGCCTCAAGGGTGGTCGTTTTCAGGGTGTGGGGTATGATCGATACGGAAAAATGGCCGGGGCCACAGCTGTTGACGGTAAGGCTGACACCATCGATGGCCAGTGAACCCTTTTCGATCAGATAACGTTCCTGATCCTTGGCCACCTCAAAAGAAAAAATCGTGTAATCCCCCAGCTCCTTGCGACTCACCACCTTGGCCAGGCAATCGACATGTCCGGAGACGAGGTGCCCCCCCAGACGATCTGAAAGCCGCACCGCTCGTTCGAGATTGACCCTGTCGCCACTGGTGAGCATACCGAGTTTAGTTCGAGAGAGGGTCTCGGGGGAAACATCGGCAAGAAAACGACTGCCGCGAATATCATAAGCAGTCAGACAGACACCGCTGACGGCGATCGATTCACCTTCCTTGGGATCGCTCAGAGCAAAACCCGCCTCGATCTCCAGGGCAACCCCACCCCCTGCCGAACGTTTTGCGACAATTTTACCAATGCCTTCAATGATTCCGGTAAACATGAGCCCTCAATGTGCAGTCGCCAAACCTGTCGACAGATGGAAACAAGGCCCTACATCCGCTCCGGGTGATACTTTTTGCCGCCCCATCTGCATATCTCATTTGCCGCTAGTCACGAGACCTGAGGCCTTTTCCAGATATTTTTCGGCCGTGCTCAAGTGACTAAAATTCTTATGGATCGAGGCAATGGTTTTGAAGGTGTCGGCAGCCTTCTCTGGTTGTCCAGCGTCGAGGTATACATCGGCGATGACTTCAAGAGTGTCAACGGTACCCTGCGGATCACGATTGTCGCGGTAAACGTCGAGCAGGGAAAAGGCGGAAGCCAGTGCCTCATCATACCTCTTGAGACCACGTTGCGTCACAAGGATTTTTTTCAACACCGCGATGACGCTCATACGGTCGTTGGCCTTTTCGCAGATTTCCAGAGACCGCCGATAATGGCGCAGGGCGTTGTCGAAGTCGTCGCGGGCCAAACAGACATGGCCGAGCTGGTTGCTGGCATTGGCGATGCCGTTGTCATCCTGCCGTTGCTCGAAACCGAGCAGGGCGTTGTGCAGGGCCAGCGCTGCCTGACCGTATTCCTTTTGTTCAAAAAACTTCATGCCGTCGCGGTATTCCTTCCTGACGCCGTCCTCTTCCACCGCCTCCGACCCGAGGGGCTTGATGGCATTGAGGGATTGCAGGTTACTGCTCATTGTTAACTCCTTTGTCGATTGCTTGCAAGGCCTCGGCAACCGCCTCAGCAACGGTTGTCGACACCAGGCGACCCTGCCGACACCAGCTGAAGCGGGAGTTGTCACCACTCAGCTGCAGCAGCTGCAGCGTCGCTTCGCTGGCCCTGATCCGCCCCAGCAGGCGTACCGCTTGGCCGCGAATTTGACCTTCGGGATGCTCGAGAAACTGAAAAAGATTGTAGAACGGGGTGTCGCGAATGAGGTCGGGTCTTTTCTCGGCGATTTCCGCCAGAGCCCAGAGCACCTGATCGCACGTCGACGGTTCTTTGAGATAATTCAAGAGATGTCGGGTAAAGGCGCCGAAGATATCTGGCCGCATGGAGACCACATAGCCAATGGTTTCCACCATTCCCCACGGCGTGGCCGCCGAATCGGAACAGGCTTCGAAGAGCCGGTGCAAAAACTCCGACACCGAACCCGGTTCACGGGTCGAGGTGCGGGCGGTCACTCTGCCGATCACCCAGGCAATATTCCAGCGGGCTTCGGGCTGTGGGTCATAGAGCAGCCGCTGTAACAAGCGCAGGGTCTTCTTGTCGTCGAAGCACAGAGCCACCAATCCATCGATATCATCGCTATCGACTAATTGGCCCACCACTTTTTTGTCGGCCTTGCGGCGAACGCGGCGTGGATCGGGAGCGGGTTCAATGGTAAGGGCAAGGCTCGACCTAAAGGAGGGGACGGTCTGCTCTCGCAGTTCCTCCCTTTTCTCGGTAATCCTCTTGGCTATATCTTGTGCGTCAGCATGCAGACGCACAAAGTAGAGGACGCCGCGCACGGAGCGGCCATCAATGTTCTTTTCCGCCACCACCCGGTGGCTTGCTTCGTCATAGTTTTCGATTCGACCGGTCAGGTAGTCGTCTTCCGGCATCAACTCCCAGGCAAAGTCGGCATTGTCATTACAGGCATAAACCAAGGTCTCGACAATGGCCGCCCCAACATTGTGGCCGGTGGCCTCACTGGTATAGACCGCCCCGCACTGACATCTGCCCACCGGAAACTCGGTCATTTTGCGGACAGGTGCATGGGATGCGCGCCCAACCTTCTGGCCGCAAAAAGGGCACCAGGGTCGAACAATGGTTTTTTCCTTGACCATCAGTCTCGCTCTTTTCCAGCAGCCGAACTGTTCGCCAATTTCTCGGTCAGGCTGCCGACGAAATTGGGGTCTACGGAATACCCCAGCTCCTTGGCTTTTTCCATATGAGTCCTGGCTTCTTGGTACTTTCCGCAAAAATAGAGGGCTACGGCAAGGTTGTTATGACCGAGGGAGGAGTCAGGATCAATTTCGAGACCCTTGCGCGCTGCGGTCACCGCCCGCTGGTCATCGCCTTTCATGGTCAAAACAGAGGTGAGGTTCATCCAGGCGGTGGCCAACTTGGGGTCGTAGCGCAAGGCCTTTTCATAGGAGTCGATGGCCTTTTCAATCTCGTTATATTGCTGCCAAATCAATCCGAGGTTGGCATGGGCTTGGGCACTCTCCGGGCTGACCGCAAGCGCCTTTTCATTGAGCTCTCGGGCCTTATCGAGACTGCCCTGGCCGAAATAAATGGCACCGAGATTGATCATGCTCTCGCTGCTCAGATCATCGATCTCAATCGCCTTCTCCAAGGCCTTTATGGCCTCAGCCATCCGCCCCGCCTTCATGTACACCAAGCCAAGATGATGAAAGGCCATCACCGACTTGGGATGTTCCTTGCACTTCTTTTCCAACTCCTCGATAACTTTCGGCAAATCTTCTTGCAACTGTTGCACCATACCTCACCTCGACTGGTATTTTTCCGGTCACGGCATCTTCGGTGGCCTCGCTAACGGCCACCACCTGAAAGTGACGGAAGCACTTCACGAACACCTTCCATCTCCGCGATTATTGTTGGTTTTCCATGCCTCTTCGCTGGTTTTTGAGCAGCCATGGGCGCCTACACTATAGACACCTTGGGCGTACTTGCAACAAGAAAATGGCCTGCTCGATCCCTGCCGCAGGGATTAGCCGCAACACCCGTCATCGTCGGGAAAAGGTAATGATTTTCGCCCACTGCCCAATAAAGCTTTGGCTACCAGGACGTCCTTTTCAATCTGGGCGGCGAGTTCTCTGGGTCCGGCGAATTTCTCTTCGCTGCGCAAAAATTTCAAGAGGTTGACCTTGATCGGCTGCCCATAGATGTCCTCATTGAAGTCAAAGATATGCGTTTCCGCCACCAGCTGCTGTTCACCGAAAGTGGGATTATATCCAATATTGAGTATCCCTCCATAGCACAGACCACGCCAAATCACCTGAGTGACATAGACGCCGTGTTTGGGCACCAAATCCTCGTCATTGAAGGTCAAATTGGCGGTGGGGAAACCAATGACCTTGCCGCCTCGTTGTTTGCCGACCTGCACCGTACCGCGGAGCTGGTAAGAACGCCCAAGCAGCTTGGCGGCCACCTCCATCTCTCCCCCCTGCACCAATTCGCGGATCTTGGTGGAACTGACCACCGTGTTTCCGATGGTATAGGCGTCGACGACGGTCACCGGGAATCCGTGCTGCTGACCTTGCCGGCGGAGAAACTCGATGTTGCCGCTTCGCCCCTTGCCAAAGGCATAATCGTAACCAATCACCAACTCCTTGACGCCGAGCCTATGAAGCAGGAGCTCGGAGACGAAGTCCTCCGCCGAAGTTTTGGCAAACTCCGTGGTGAAGGGAATGATCAGCAGGGCGTCGAGGTCGGCTGCGGCAATCAGCTCCACCTTGTGCTGACAGGTTGAAATCAGTTTGATGCCCGAAGGAAGCAGAACTTGTAAGGGATGGGGATCAAAAGTGATGGCAACACTTGCCCCTTGGTGGGCCTTGGCCTTTCGCACCACGGTGGCAAACAGCTGTTGATGGCCGAGATGCACGCCATCAAAGTTGCCGATGGTGACGCAGGCATGGGGGAAAGGCCGTTCAATCTCTTCAATTCTTCTATATATATGCATGGTGTTGATGCCTTGGCTATTTTCCTGGCTCTCCCAAGAAAGTCTTGACAAATCCCAGCGCAGGAAGCATATTCATGCCCGTTGCCGAAGTGGCGGAATTGGTAGACGCGCTAGGTTCAGGGTCTAGTGGGGGTTC
>CAYSON010000219.1:4203-6313 GCA_964432635.1 uncultured Desulfopila sp. | reverse complement strand
CAGCAGATAGACAACGAAGAGATAGGCATAGTACATGGGCAGGATGCGCATGAAACGCCGCTGCAGGTAACCGGCCATATAGGACAAGGAGAGAACCAGCCGAGGCTGGTCGATGAAAGGCCTGGCCAGAAGAAACCCGCTCAACGCGAAAAATATCCACACTCCGCTGGCGCCGAGCCCACGAAACCAGCCCCAGGTGTGATCGGCGATAACCATCAGCGCCGCCAGCCCACGCAGCCCCTCGATGGCCTCGAACCTTTCCGGAGGAGCAGTAGCTGCGTCCTCCTCCCATGCCTTGTTTCCAGGATTAAAGCTGAGTTGAGCAGCTTGTCTGCTCATACGAAACTGTTGCCCTTGCGGTATAAAATGCTGCTGGCAGATGATCAGCGCCAGCAGCGCAAATCCCAAGGCGACAATTCCCGCCACCAGGGGCATTTTCGGAAACAGGCGCGCCGTCGAGAAGATGTAAGGATCCGAACCTTGGGAGAGGATTTCCGCATGATCGCCCTGCACGGTCAATTTCGCATCGGGAGAAGCGACAAATCGTGCGCCGATGTCCTTGGGGCCCAATAACAGCGGGGCATGAAAATAGCTGTGCACCCTCATTTGGTAGATCTTCGTCACGCCCGGCCGACCACCGCTATCAAAACGCAGATAGCTGGCAAAACTTCCGGTGAGAAGCACCCTGATCTTGGCACGTTGCTCCGGGATCGGCTGCGGCGCAGCTGCTGCCCCTTCGTGAAACTTGCGTGTCAAGGAGTGAAAGACGCGCAGATGATCGGGATGATCGATCTCCATGTCGATCTCCACCATTTGCACACCGGGGAGGAGTTTGATGAGGAGATAAAAAGCAATGGAAAACAGTACCGTGGCGGTAAGCCACGGCGCACAGCGTATGGCGATTGACTTCATAGGTGTCTTGCGAATTGTGAACTATGGTGACAACGATGCATGCCGCCGTACATGACGACTAACGCCGTTGGTTCATTCCAGGCTTGACTTGTCGGGCGGCCGGTGCTTTTATCCTCTTTTCGTTTGGTATTCATCAACACTATTTGTTACTCATACCCCTTTCATCCATGACCAAGAAACCCCTCATCGGCATCACCACGTATTTCGTTACCGACCAAGAGCTAACCGGCCGAAGGGTACGCGGCACCGTTGGCCAGGACATGGTGATGTCCAACCTTGACTACTCCCGCAGCATCGATCAAGCCGGGGGCATTCCCGTGGCCCTGCCCTCCCTGGAGAGCCCGCGGGCGGCTACCGATCTGGTGCAGCATCTCGACGGACTGCTTCTCGCCGGCGGCGAGGATATCGCCCCGGCCCTCTTCCAGCAAAGCCCGCAACCGGGCCTGGGTGCGGTCATCGAGCGAAGGGATCGCTACGAGTGGGCGCTACTGGCGGCGGCACTCGCAAAAGGTATCCCCATCTTCGGCATTTGCCGGGGCTTGCAGTTGCTCAATGTCTATTTCGGTGGCAGCCTTTATCAGGATCTCGCCACCTACTACAATAGCGCAGTACCTCACTTCAGCGCCCACCTCGGCCGTGAAGCCCTGGTGCACGAAGTCGATCTCCTGAACGGGAGCCTGCTGCACTGGTGCTTTGGCGAGGAGCGCATCTGGGTCAACAGCCTGCATCATCAAGGGATCGACCGCTTGGCGGTTGATCTGGAGCCGGCGGCGCGCAGCCTTGAAGGCCTGGTGGAAGGTGTTCAGCACCGTAGCGCCAGCAACGTTTTCGGGGTGCAGTGGCACCCCGAAATGATGACCGAACGCCATGACATCCAGCGCAAGCTCTTTTACTGCTTCGTCGACCTGGCCCGACCGGGCAGATAGCCCGCCTCCATCACCTTGATGATATGCAAGACCGCCTCATTCACCGGGGTGGGAATACCATGCTCACGCCCCATGGCCACCACCTCACCGGCAAAAATTTCCACCTCGGTCTTGCGCCCTCCCTCGATGTCCTGGAGCATTGAGGTCTTGCCCTCAGGGCTGAGGGTAGCCAATACCGTCAACCACTCCTCTAGGTCCTGGCGCTGCAAATTGATACCCGTCTGCTCCGCCAACAGAATCACCTCTTCCATGAGCAACCTCATCAGGGCCTT
>CAYSON010000219.1:0-4193 GCA_964432635.1 uncultured Desulfopila sp. | reverse complement strand
GGGTGAACTCTGAAAGATCCCGTAGGGAGCGCGCAGCACTGCCGAGGCCTGATTAACCCCGACGTTAATCATGAACTTCCACCACATCACCCGCCGAATGTCGGCGGCCAGCTCGTAGGGAATTCCGGCCCGCCCAAGGGCCTCGCCAAGGCGGGATAAGCACCCACTGTGATCGCCCCCCTGTGGGCCGGGCCCGAAGATGATCCTGCCGGGCCTGGCATAGGAGAACCGCCCTCCCTCGCGCACCGCATCGATGCCCACGGCAATGGCATAGACCAGGCAGTCGCTGGCACAGCCCCTGGCAAGGATGAGCTCGCTTTGCAGCCCGTTCATCACCGAAAGGACGATGGTTTGCGGCCCGACCACCGGGGCAATGTCCGGCAAGGCTTCCGGCAAGTGGTGATGCTTGAGCGCCACCAGGAGCAGATCCGCCGGCACCGTCACCTCTTGCGGTCGACGTACCGGGACTTCGTAGCTCTCGCCGTTGACGATCAGACGTTCCCGGCTCAGGCGCTCATACCTCTGGCCACTGGCAAGAAAGAAGGGGGAAAACCCTTCGGCCACCGCAAACATCGAGGCATAGGCCGCGCCCATGGCCCCGGCGCCGACGATGGCCACGCTGTGTACCTTGTTGTCGTTCATCTTCCACCCGTAAATGTTGACGACGGCAAAACAGCCGTCATTGGCAAAGGCGGGCTGTCGCCCGCAACCCAAAAGACCCGTAGTCCCCTCCGGGATAACTACCTTGAGTCAATTTGATCACCACTCTGTTCGCCCTCTGATTGTCCTTGTTTTTACTGACTGCTCTTCCTGGGTAAGGTACTAAACTTCATCCAGATATCAACCTCTTCGACGCCATTCTTGATACTGCAATTCGCATAAAACTTCTTGCAGAGATTGAGCATCGCCGTATTTTCCGGGAGAATAGACGCAAAAAAACCGGAAAACCCGTTGATCCGAGCCACCTTCTCCAACTCCCCAAGCAGGTAGGCGGCAATGCCCTGGCCCTGGAAATCGTCGCGCACCACAAAGGCCACCTCGGCCCAGGTGTCGTCGATTCTGGCGTAGGTGCCGATGCCGACGATCTCCTTGTTGCCACGGAATTTAACGCTGCCGATGAGGGAGATGTTCTTGCGGTAATCGATGTTGGCCCAGTGCTCCTGCGCCATCTTGCGGGAAAAGATGGTCACCGAGTGGAAAAAGCGGAGAAAGATGGTGCTCTCCTTGAGCGCATAATAAAAATTGCGGTAGGCGATCTCATCCGATGGCAAGAGCGGCCGCACCGACATGGTCTTGCCGTTTTTTAGGGTAGTACGGCTCTTGTAATCCTCGATGAAAATGAGATCGATGGCAGGTGGTGGCAGGTGATCCTGGAAGATGTAGTGGCTATGCTTGGCCTCGTCGATCAATCCGGCGCGAAAATCGGGGTGAGCGATCTGGCACAGTTCGATCACCCGTTCGCTGACACTCTTGCCCTTGAGCTGAGCGATGCCAAACTCGGTGACGACGAAGTTGACATCAGCGCGCAGGGTTGCCACCCCGGCCCCGACGCTGAGGTTGGGAACAATGCGCGAAATCTTGCCGCCATCGGCGGTGGACGGTAGAGCGATGATGGAAATACCGCCTTTGGAAAGGGTGGCGCCGCGAATGAAGTTGGACTGATCGCCGGTACCGGAAAAGAACTGCCGCCCCAGCGAATCGGAGCACACCTGCCCGGTGAGATCGACCTCGAGGGCTGAGCTGATGGAGATGAAGTTGTCGTTGCGGCCGATGATGCCCGGCGTATTGACCCAATCGGCGGTACCGAAATAGAAGGCGATGTTGTTATCGATATAATCAAAGACCAGTCGCGTCCCCATGCAGAAGGTGGCCACCGCCCGATCGGTCATGAAATTCTTGCGTTTATTGGTGATCACCCCGGCCTCGATCAGCGGAATGAAGGCATCGGAGATCATGTGGGTGTGAATACCGAGGTCATTCTTGTCGTCGAAGTATTTGAGCAGGGCGTAGGGCATGTGACCATAGCCGACCTGCAGGGTGCTGCCGTCGTCGACCAGTTCCTTGACGTATTGGGCGATGCGCCCGGCGACATTCTCGTTCACCGGTTCGCGGTCCATGAAAATCAGTTCCTCCTCGTAAGGCACCAGGTAGTCGATGTCGCCGACATGGAGGAAACCGTCACCATGGGTGCGCGGCATACGCGGATTAATCTGGGCAATCACCATCTTGGCACTTTTTATCGCCTCAAGGGTGACGTCGACAGAGACGCCGAGGCTGGCGATGCCAAAACGATCGGGAGGGCTGATCTGGATGAGTACGGTGTCGAGGACGATCTGTTTATCGCGAAAGAGCTGCGGCAACTGCGAGAGATAGGTGGGGATATAGTCGACACGACCCTCGTAGGCAGCCTGCTGCATCTTGAACGAGACGAAGAAGAGCTTGACCGAGAACCGTTGCAAAAAGTCTTCGTCGTCAAGATAATCGGCAAGGGTATGCGCCAACATCTGAAAAATCATGATGTCGTTAAGCTTGTGGTTCTCGGCCAGGGTGCGGATGAGATGCTGCGGTTCGCCACAACCTGAACCGATGAAGATGCGGTTACCGTTTTTGATGGTGGCAATCGCCTCCTCGGCGGTGACTACCTTCCCTTTATGCCGATGACCCATGTCTATGCCCCCTTACTCCGGCGCCTTGCTTGTGGTGATGTTGTCGCATTGTCTCTCTTGTTCCATCAGAGCTATGCCTATTTTTTGACGCCGGCGCAAGGACAATTACGGCAATGAAGGTGGTTGTCAACAACCGCCGTTATCCCTCACCGCCGATCGCCACCGGGACATTGCTGGAAACCGTCTTTTCTTGTATCGTCATTTACAGAGATGTGGCAATCTTCAACACCTACCCTCGAACAGTTGTCAATGATTGGCACAACCGCAAACAGCGGCCAGCGTGATCCGCAGTCCTCCTTGGTCAGCATCGGCGACGGAGCAGTCGCCTGCGTCAACTCTTCTACCACCACCCAACCCACCTCCTTTTTCACCAACCTTCGCGTCACCACTTCGGCATCGACCTGGGAAACGCTAAGAACTGCTGCCACCCGGCCACACTTAACTTCATCAGAATACTATCAAGGAGTTTTTATGAGCGATATCCCGGTTTACATGATCGTCAACCTGATCGTCACCGACGCCCCCACCTACCGCCTGTACGAAAAGGGATTTTTCCCGCTGTTGAAAAAATATGGTGGCGAATTCGTCACCTACGATGATAACCCGATAACCTTGGAGGGATTTTCACCACGCCAAGGGCGAATGATCATCTTTCGCTTTCCTTCGCAACAGGCGGCCAAAAGCTGGTTCGACGATGCCGACTACCAGGCGCTCTCAAAACATCGCCGGGCCGGCACCCGCATGGAATTCCTCACCATGGTCCATGGGCTGCCGCCCCGCAAGGAGTAGGCGACAGCGGCCCACTGCCGGCGGATTCGCTTGTCGACACCGCCGGAAATGGTTATTCTCTGTAGAAGTTCGCCAAATTCATTGAATATCACTAAAACCTCACCAAAAAGGAGCATACCATGTATCCCAATGCCAAATCGATTCCCATCAGCCAGGCGCGGCAAGAGGCCTCGACCATCTTTCTCGCCAAAGTCTTCAACCTGATGACCATGGGGCTTGCCCTGACCGGCATCATCGCCTATGTCACCGCCAACACCGGGCTGGCAGCAGCCATCATTGGGACCCCTTTATTCTTTGTGCTGATTCTCGCCGAACTCGGCCTGGTCTTCTACCTCTCGGCCAGGGTCGAGAAAATCCAGGCATCCACCGCATCGGCGCTCTTTATCGGCTATTCGGTGATGAATGGCCTGACCCTGTCGGTGATCTTTCTCGCCTACACCGGATCTTCCATCGCCTCCACCTTCTTCATCACCGCCGGCATGTTCGGGGCCATGGCAATCTACGGCTTGGTGACCAAGCGCGATCTCTCCGGACTAGGCTCCTTTCTCTTCATGGGGCTGATCGGCATCATTATCGCCTCCATCGTTAATATCTTCCTGCAGAGTTCGAGTGTTCACTGGGCCATCTCTTTTCTCGGCGTGCTCATCTTTACCGGCCTAACCGCCTATGACGTGCAGAAAATCAAGCGTATCGGCGAGGAAGGTATCTTGGCCCAGGGCGAGGAGGTGGTGCGCAAGG
>CAYSON010000218.1:0-6314 GCA_964432635.1 uncultured Desulfopila sp. | reverse complement strand
CTTGCCCAGATTCCTAGCAACAAATTTTGAATTTGGTAGTTGAGCTTATCCATGAGTACACATTTACCTCATTCGTGATAAGGCCCGATTGAGATGTTTCCTGAGTATACGCCCTACCTGAACAGTAGAATGACTATTGACAGACCTGATCAGTGGAAGCGGCATCTTGATGTCTATCACCTCATCTCAAGCGCCATGGCCTCATGATCCAGATGTTTGTCGGTATGATCAGCTGTATTCTCTGGGCGAGCTACTGCCGTGAGCATAATAGAGAACCGGTTTTCACTTGACGAGTCCACCGGTTGAGCCACCAGATCCTCAACGGATCCAGGATGGGACAACCCTCTGCGCAAATGCGAGAGCCAAGGGAGAGATTCTCCTTCAAATAACCCATGCGAGTCCTAAGCCGGACATTACTGCATAACATTGACTCAGGTGGCAGGTTTCTGTTCACTTGAGTCAGGTGGAGAGTCGGGATTGTTCGCTACCCACCACATGAAAACCTGGTAGCCCAGAGCCAGAAGTGTTGCCCCGAGGAACATGCCTAGGATGCCGGTAGTTGCCATGCCTCCAAGTGCACCGAGCAGAATCACCGGCATCGGTGCATCGACGCCGCGCCCCAACATAAACGGTTTTAGCACATTGTCCACGTTGCCGGAGATGACCAGCAGTACGGTATAACTGATTGCCACCGCAGTGTTGTAATCCCCACTGTACCAGATATAACCGATTACCGGCAGAGTTACCAAAAAGGCCGGAAGCTGTGCAATTCCCAGAATCAGGGTCACCAACGACAAGATTCCTGCCCATGGGATGCCGATTATGATCAAGGCGAGACCAATGAAAAGAGCCTGGATGCAGGCTATTCCAATAACACCTGCGGCTACTGTACGAATTGTCGCAGTGGAGAGAGCCGCGAATCCTTTGCCTCTCTGCGTGCCAACAATGCGCTCGGAAATTGCCTGGGCAGCCTTGCTTCCCGGCTCACCGAAAGCCATAATGACACCGGCAATGATGAAAGAAAGCAAAAACTGCAGGATTTTACTGCCGGTTCCGGGAACTATATCGAGGGATTGCCTTGCCAGTTCACCGATCTTTGGCTGCATGCTCTGTACTACCGTTGGCAGATCGGCATGTACCTGCGACCAATATGAATAAACCTTCTTGCCAACGACCGGCCAATCGGCGACCCCCGGGGATGGCGCAGGAATCCTCAAGGAATTGTTCTTCACGTTATTGACCAGATCATAGGTAGAATCACCAAGTGAACTGATCAGCACTGACGTTGGTGCCACGAGCAATAGAATGCCGACCAGCACCAGGATGACAGAGGCATGTTTCGGTTTTCCACCCAACTTCCTGGTGAACTGCTGGTGGAGAGGGTACATGGTTACCGCCAGAATCAGTGCCCACAACATTAAGGGGAGGAACGGGGAGAAAATCCGATAACAGAGCATGGTCATGGCCAGCACCAACCCGGCACGAATGAACACATCGAGCAGACGGGCGGACAAACGTTTTTCCAGTTCGTGATCAATCTGGTCCGGTATATTCATGGGCTGGTTCCTCTGAGTAAGAAATCCACCTGCATCAACAGGATGAGTTTACACTTCGAGCATTGTAAGTGAAAAAGGAGGCAGGGCCAACCCGGCATGTCCATGTATGGATCTTGCTCGGTCAGAGAAGGCTGTCCCTGAGAATCAGTTGGCTCGGCTATCTGAACACTCTAAGAGGATTTCGGCGTATTCACCGGTGGCCTTGGTGTGTGTGTTGTCTGTATCGGTCATGACTGCCACACCAAGAACGGGTCCGGGATTGGCACCAAAGGCCCGCCGGTAATCATCACGGAGATTGCGCTTCACTGTCTGCCATTGTCCAAGTCCATTAACTCCGGAAGCAGTCACCAACATCTTTACCTGGTTGGTGTGGGTGGATGGAATCACCGTGTTTACAGGGACATGGTCACTCCAGATATACATCAGCATAGAAAACGGCAGATCGAGCCCAGAAAGAGATTTAGCTCGCTTGTACCGCTTAACCTCGGTTTCGGGTAGTTTGGAATGATCACCATCGAAGGCGACAATTACTCGAAGGGGTGCATCCTCTCGCTTCCCGTCGCGATTATCGGCTCCTCGAACCAGCGATTCAGTCTTCCAACTCCAGTTGATAGTTGCCGGAGTCTCAATGGCAGGCTGGAATCTGGATACGAAGAATGAAGCCGAAGACTCAGCAGTACCGCGCAGAACGGTGCGTCCATCTGTTTGATGAAGTGTGTAAACTGTGTCTTTTTTCAGTTTCGACAGGGGGAGATGTGTCCAGGTCTCAGTCTTATTGCCAAAATCTAGATGGCGAGTTCTGCAAGGCTCGGCAGCCACGGCAAGGGTAGCACCGCTCGTCAGCAGCCATATCAGAAGGCAAACGATCATGACTTTCATAACAGCCTCTACGAAATGTTATCTTTCTTGTCGCTTCGCCAATGAACCATTGTACACTTTTTCGCTGCAAGATGCATGGATGGCACTGATGAAGAAAAATGCGCTGATGGCGGCTCTTGTGCAGGATTTTCCCGTTTTTCGAGATCTCGGCAATGGCGGAAACGTCCCGAAAGGGCTAAAGTAGGAATCAGTTGATAGTCAACGGCAGTGTTGATCACCCCACCCCAGAAAGGAGTGTCATGAAGATACATTTCACCAAAAAAGAGTACCGGTTGCTTCTCGATTACATCGCCATTGGTCAATGGGTTATGCATGCCTATGACACCTCCGACGGCGAACCAGCCACCGAGTATGATCAGCTCGAACAGAAAATTCTCGCTCTGGCCAAGGATTTCGGCTGGGAAAACCTGGTGCAACACGATTCTTCGGCCAAAAAGTATTACCCGACACGCGAGTATGAAATGGCCGAGGAAGTAACCACCTTTCTTGAGGAATATGATGGAGAGGTCTTTTGGGATGAGCTCTGCAGTCGTCTTGCCTCCCGCGATCTCTTGCGGGAAAAGGGGCGGGAGGCTCTCGAGAAAATGGAATTTACAGAACAGCTTTCCCTAGAGGACGAAATCTCCGAAAAGTATAGTGAAGAGTTTGTCAAGAACGGCCTGAAGAATCTGGTGCTGATCGAAAAGCCGTAGGAGCCTCGATCGGCCACGTCGCGCGGGGAGGGCTCGGTTTAAACCTCGGCGAAGAAGCAGTCGATGGACAGAGTCGGTTTGGCCGCCTTGGGGAAGAAAAGGCGACAAGCGGCCCCCTTTCTGAGGGCAGGACTGTCCATGTCCGGGAATACCTTTGGCCCACCCTTAGCCGGGAGGACAGTACTTTATTCACGTTCGAAGGGAAAGCACATCACGCGGCAGCAAGGAGGAGGCAATCATGGCAGCGAAGAACGGAAAGGTAGCACTTATCACCGGAGCGAACAAAGGCTTGGGCAAAGAGACGGCGCGGCAGTTGGGTGCCCTCGGATACACCGTGATCCTTGCGGTGAGGGATGAAAAGGGCGGAAGGGCGGCTGCGGCTGAACTCGTGGCCGCAGGGTATGACGCCCACACGGTTCGTCTCGAGGTCACCGATCCCGCCCACATCGCAGGACTTGCGAGCTATCTCGAGAAGACTTTCGGCAAGTTGGACGTGCTCATAAATAATGCCGGGATCGCCCTCGAGTGGGACGGGCAGCCGACCAACGCCGACAAGGTGCGACAAACCCTCGAGGTCAACCTCATCGCCCCCTATGCGATCACCGAGGCCCTCGTGCCCCTCCTCTCGCGCAGTGACGACGCTCGGGTCATCAATCAGTCGTCAATGCTCGGTTCGATCGGATCAGTCGAGAGCAGTTGGGAGCACATGGCGAGCTTTATGTCCGTGGGCTACTCGACCTCGAAGGCCGGACTGAACATGCTCACCCTGATGCAATCAAAATCCTTGGCAAGCAAGGGTATAGCGGTCGCTGCCGCCCATCCCGGATGGGTCAAAACTGATCTTGGCAGCCAGGCAGCGCCGATGGAGGTCGACGAAGGCGCAAGCACCGTCGTCGAGTTGGTAACCATCGCCCGCGAGAAATTTCCCCACGGACAGTTGGTTCACAAAGGCGAGCGTTTGCCCTGGTAGGGGGCTGTGTCGGGATTTTCCCCAAGGGAGACCAAGCTGTGAAAGTCCTTTCCCCTCTGCGCATCGGCACCTGCTCTTGGAAGTACGAGTCTTGGCAAGGGATTGTCTATTCGGAGGAGCACAGGGGAAATTTTCTCGAGGAATACGCCGAGCACTTCCCCACCGTCGAAGTTGATCAATGGTTTTGGAGTCTCTTTGCCGGAAATAAGGTGGTCTTGCCGAAGCCGGAGGTGGTGCGTGAGTATGCGGCATCGGTGCCGGAGGGCTTTTTGTTTGGCATCAAGGTGCCGAACAGTATCACTCTGACCCACCACTATCGCAGGGGGACGGACCCCTTGGTCGCCAATCCCCATTTTCTTTCAGTCGATCTGATGCTCGGGTTTCTTGAGAGCATCGCGCCGCTCGGCAAAAAGATTGGCCCTCTCAATTTCGCCATTTCAAAATAAGCAGTAATATTAGTCAGTTTGCAGTTGAACTAGCAGCAGTAAAAAATATCATTTAAAACAAAAAAATAGGTATTTATACGGATTGAAAAGTTGTTTGGCCCGTGTTATGCAAAATCTGGTTATCCTATCTCTGGGGGGAGTAAGGTATGGCCAGACAACGCTTTCAACCGGCTGAGCACCTCGCCGCCATTCACCGCACCTCGACCGATGCCGTCTCTCGGCCGTGGGTCGATGCCATCTTGAGCGTTACCCGCCGCTCGCCCTATATCTGCAGTAAAATTATAGAGTTCATCTTTTACAACTCCTATTGGGGTGTCTTTAATAGATACCGCTGTTTTGAATTCTTGCATCAGTTGCCCTGTGCGGCTGACCAGACCGTTCGGCGCCTGTCGTGTTTGTGAGCTTAGATTCCCAGTCAGCACTTCTATGTAAGGAGGCAATACGATGAAAACTGTGTACTTCGGAAAAAAAGGTGAACCGGGTTTCGATCTCGAACTGAGCAGTGACCTCGTTGCCGTCCGCACCCGCAGCGGGCGGTCTATCACAAGGTCTACCGGATCAGTGCCATCCCCACTGTCGGCAGAACTGGAAGACGGAGTGTTGGTCGCCGCCTACCCCGAAGCCGGAGTCGAGGTGTACTGCGTGCCAGTCGGCAGTGGCGCCCGGTCGCTGATCGACCGCAAGGCCGCTCTGCGTGCGTCTCCGGACTTGCGGTTCGTCGGCGGCGTGCTCGTCGATCCGGTAACCCAAGAACCGATCCTCTACACAGAGAACCTGTTCGTAAAGTTCGTGGACAAGGCCGACCCAGACGACTGTGCTGCCGCCCTCCGCGACGTCGGTCTGACCATTAAGAACGAAGTGTCGTACGCGACCAATGCCTATTTTGTTGCCGCCCAAGAGGGCTCCGGGCAAGCAGTGTTTGACATCGCCGCCGCCCTTCATCAGAGGGACGACGTCGAGTACTGTCACCCAGAGTTGATTCGCCCGCGAGCCAGGAAGAGCGTCTTCCCGCAACAATGGCACCTGAAGAAGGCGACTCTCGATGGAGTGGTCGTAGATGCGCATGCGAACGTCGAGGCTGCGCATGAGGTCACCCGCGGCGAGGGGGTGACCATTGCGCTTATCGACGACGGCGTAGACATCGATCATCCAGAATTTGCTGGCCCTGGGAAGGTGGCCGCCCCGCGGGATGCCACCCTGCAGTCGGACGACCCCCGGCCGAAGGATCCGCACGGAACTGGCCCCGACTATGGGGAGAATCACGGCACAGCATGCGCCGGAGTGGCGTGTGGGAATGGCACTTTCGGAGCGATCGGCGTGGCTCCAAAGGCCCGGCTGCTCCCCATCCGTCTCTCTTCCGGGCTCGGGTCGCAGCGGGAGGCGGAGGCTTTTACGTGGGCGGTCGACAACGGAGCGGACGTCATCTCCTGCAGTTGGGGGCCTCCAGATGGACATTGGTGGGATCCAGGCGACTCGCGGCACAATCAAGTGTTTCACCTCCCGCCAAGCACGCGACTTGCCATCGACTACGCGGTTGCGAACGGGCGTGGCGGCAAAGGATGTGTGGTTCTGTTCGCTGCAGGGAACGGTAACGAAGGGGTGGACAACGATGGGTACGCCAGTTACTCCAAGGTGATTGCCGTGGCGGCGTGCAACGACCGAGGCACGCGGAGTGTGTACAGTGATTTCGGCAAGGCAGTGTGGTGTGCTTTCCCGAGTAACGACATGGGGCATCAACCCTTCAACCATCCGGCACCATTGACACACGGTA
>CAYSON010000217.1:0-6318 GCA_964432635.1 uncultured Desulfopila sp. | reverse complement strand
TATCTGGGCATTCCGCGACTCGGTGGCAGCGGCCGGGTATCACGACTCCGGAGAGAAGGCCCTCGACTTCTACCGTCAAATGGGCGCGGAAATCGCCACCGCCTGCGATGCCGGCAGGCTGCACTGCCGGACCTTCTCCTCCTCGCTGGTCCCACCGTGGCGTCCGGAATACACCGCTCTAATACTGCCCACCGCCTATTCGGTGCTGGAAAAAACCGTTACCTACGATAACTTCAACGGCATGGCCGACCACTTCCGCAATGCCGTCCCCAGGGAGCTTATGAAGCTGTTCGCCGAAGTCACCGGGGAAAAACTGCTGAGCAGCAAACGCGGCGGAGAGGATGTCTACCCCTACTACTTCACCCACCTCAATCGTGAGAAGATGCGTATACTCGACCAGCTTGGTCATTTTTTTCAGATCGTTACCCCGACTCTGGCCCTGTCCGCGCTGGTCCTCTTGCTCCTCAACCTGGTACGCGCTTATAGGCGGCGGCATCTGCCGCTCCTCACCGTGTTCAGCATCGCTGCCGCCACCGGGGTGATGAGCATCACCGCAGTCATGACCCTGCTGGCCATCACCTCTTATTCGGAGATCGCCCGGGTGATGCATGTCAGTTTCCCCTTGCTGCTGCTCTTTATCAGCGGGGTCTTCCTCGATAGCCTTGGGCGATGGCCCAGTCCGGCGATCCAGTCCGATGAGAACACCCACCGTCTTTACTCCCCTCAACCACAACCCTCGAGGCAATGATGGATAGCAATAAACTGAAAGGACGACCTTCCTTCCCGTTCGAAACCATCGCCGTGGCCGTCGCCTTCTCGTCCAAGCTCGAGGCGGTGATGACCGAGGCCAAGGAATTGGCCGACCTCTTCAAGGCCCGGCTCCTTCTTATCCATATCGGCCCCCACAGCACCGATAAGGAGGCGACCCTGATGGAGCTCTGCGCAGGTCTCGGCATCGACCGCGAGGCCAAGGCGATTTGGGGGAGTGGCGACCCGGTAACTGCCCTGCTCGACATCTGCAAGCAGAACGTCGTCGATCTGCTCATCCTCGGCGCTCGCCGCCGGGAAAACGTTTTCCGCCACTACCTCGGCTCGGTGGCGCGCGGGCTGTGCCGCAGCGCTAAATGTTCCTTGCTGCTCCTCCGCGAGCCACGCCTCGGCATTACCCGGTTCCGCCGGCTGGTGGTCGACTGCGTCGAACACCCCAAGACCCCGTCGACCATTGCCACCTCCCTCTATTTTGCTGCCGCCGTCAAAGCCAGGGAGGTTCGCTTTGTCCGTGAGCTTGACCCGGCCGGGCTGGCTACGGCATCCACCGAGAGTTCCCAGGCGAAGCAAAGCCGCACCAAGGAGCAGTTGCTCTTGGCCGAGCAGGGCAAACTGCAGCAACTGGCCGACGATCACGCCAGCGAAGGGCGAACCATCCACACCGCCGCCCTCTCCGGCCGACCCGGCTTCACCATCCGCAAATACGCCGAAGAGAACGCCGCCGACCTGCTGGCCATCCACTCGCCGGACGAACCCTATCGCCTCATGGATCGCATTTTCACCCGTGATCTTGAATTCATCCTTGAGGATCTGCCCAGCAATATCCTCGTTGTCCATACCCGCATCGGCACGGCTCCCTGAACGCCGAACTCCCTGGCCATGGCAAGATTGCAAGCAAATGACTTGGCTGCCCTGCTTTTTGCCATCGCCACCATGCTGGTGATGTCGCGCTTCGCCTCTGAAATCGGCAAGAAAATCGGCCTGCCGATGGTCATGGGCGAGCTGCTCATCGGTGTCATCCTCGGCCCAACCGTCTTCGGGGCCATGGTCCCCGAACTCTACCTGGCCGTTTTTCCCTTTGGGACCAACCCCGCCTTCACCCTGGCACTCGACACCATCGTCTCACTGGCTGCGGTCCTGCTCCTCTTTGTCACCGGTCTCGAGCTTCGCCTGGGCCTGTTTCTGTCCCACGGCAGGCCGGCCATCAGCACCGGCATCGGCAGCATGCTGCTGCCGTTTGCTTCTGGCTTTGCCCTCGCCTGGTATCTCCCGCAGTGGTTCACCGTCGAAAATGGCAGTGGCAGCCATCTGCTTTTCGCCCTTTTCCTCGGCACCGCCATGGCCATCTCAGCCCTGCCGGTCATTGCCCGCATCCTTCTTGATATGAAGCTGCTGAAAACCGAAATCGGCACGGTGATCATTGCCGCTGCGGTCTTCAACGACATCATTGGCTGGATCTTTTTCTCTTTTATCCTCTCCCTGGCTGGGGAAAACAATCGTGACACCAGCACCGCCGCCAACCTTGCCGCCAACCTTGCCGCCATTCTCGCCTTTGCCGGCTTCATGCTGGTTTTCGGGCGCTATACTGTCAACCGCATTCTTCCCTGGGTGCAAAGCACCCTCTCCTGGCCGGGCGGAGTGCTCGCCCTCAGCCTCGGCCTGTGCCTCTTCTCTGCCGCCTTCACCGAATTCCTCCATATCCACGCCATCCTCGGAGCCTTCATCGCCGGACTGACCATCGGCGATTCGGCCCATCTGCGCGAGCAGGCCCGCGAGATTATGCACCAGTTCGTCACCAACTTCTTCGCCCCACTCTTTTTTGTCTCGATCGGTTTGAAAGTCAACTTCCTCGAACATTTCGACGCGTCGGTGGTGGGCCTCATGCTCCTCCTCGCCTTTTTCGGCAAGGTGATCGGGGCGGGTCTCGGGGCCCGCCTCGGCGGTATGTCGACCCGCCACTCCCTGGCGGTTGGCTTCGGTCTCAACGCCCGCGGCGCCATGGAGATCATCCTCGGCAGCCTGGCCTACGAGGCCGGACTGATCAACCATGCGGTGTTCGTCGCCCTGATCGTCGTCGCCCTGGTCACCAGCATCACCAGCGCCCCACTGATGCGGCTCTTTCTCGGCAAAAAAGGCCAAGCCGTCACCTAAGCAACACCCCCAGCTGGGCCAACATCGAAGGCAGCCATTATACACCAAGGGCATAAGTTTCGTTTATTTCGGCCATGGCGTTGTGGCACCGATTTACCAGAAGCCCGCCATTTTGTCCTTGCGCTCTCCCAGTAAAAATCGGAGAATGTGTGATAGGGTGCCTCTTGATCCCCCGGAACAGACTGCGCTGGCTGATGGTGGAGAATGCGCTGCGTTTTCTCCCTTTTTACCGCCTCTGATCACCGGAGAAAGTTGGTCTAAACCATGGAAAATACGCCCCACCCAAACCGGGAACAAACTATTCTCCTGCGCAACTGCATCATTTATGTGATCAGTTGGACGATCGTCTGCCTCCTCGCCACCTTATACAACATTCAAGTCGTCAATGACCGAACCAACGAACTGGCCCAGCAAGAGGAACGCATCCTACAGGAGTGCCGATCCCAAAACAATCCTCGCACCTCGGCGTCGTTTGCCCCCTCCCGGTTTATGGAGAAATGCTCCCTTGACACCCTCTATGCCACCCACCTGTTCTTCTGGGGGGCCGGCCTGTTCATCATCTGTCTCAGCTTTGCCCGCAACCGCAAACGCATGGACCATCGCCTCGCCGCCGAGGCCCTGCTCAAGGAACAGAGTGAAAAAATCCAGCTTTTCGCCTACTCGGTGGCCCACGACTTGAAGAACCCGGTCATTGCCATCGAGTCTCTGGCCCGTCTGCTCAACCGCCGCCAGGGGGCGGACATAGACGACAAGAGCCGTCAATTTTGCGCCCAGATCGAGCAATCGGCGCAGCAGGTCAGTGCCCTGATTGAGCAGATCAATGCCTTCATCTCCTCCAAAGAGCAGCCGCTGGCCCGTGAGCCCCTCGACCTGCGCGATGTCTGCCACATCGTCCACAGCGAAAATGAGCAGCGGTTGCTGCAACGACAAATCAACTGGACCGAGCCGACCACCCCGGTGCTGCTCGAGGCCGACCGCATGGTACTGCTTCGCGTCCTCCGCAACCTCGTCGACAACGCCCTCAAGTACGGCGGCGAAGAACTCACCACTATCACTATCAGCCATCATGAAGGGCCGCGATTCCACACCCTGCGGGTCGGCAACGACGGCAAGCCTCTCGCCCCTGAGGATTGTCGCCTCATCTTCCAGCGTTACAAACGCACCTGCGCGGACAGTAAGATCGAGGGCACCGGTCTTGGTCTGGCCATCGTCCGCGACCTCGTCGGTCTGCACGGCGGCCAGGTCTGGGTGGAATCTGACGGTATTCGCGGGGTGCTCTTTTCCTTCACCCTCGCTAAGCCGGGACGTCCACCCGGCTAATATGCCGCTTTCTCCTTGACAATAACCCTGAACCACCCCTTTTGCGCCGAGAAATACCGAAAAGGCGGGAGAAATTATTCGCTTAGGGGTATGATCGAGCACATCTGCAGCAGGTTGCCGAATAACGCCGCCCGCCACAACAAAAGTGGCCGGCAAACCCATTGCCCACCCTTCGCTCGACACCGCTACCGTACCGATGACACAACTCACCCTTCTCCTCCGCGAATTTCTCACCTGGCAGGCCTTCCTTGATATCGCCCTGATCACCGCCGCCCTGTTCTTTCTTTATCGCACCGTGGTGCGGCTTGGCACCTGGAAGATCGTCCTCGGCATCCTCAGTGCCTTCGTGGTCTTTGCCGTCGCCAAGATCCTCAACCTCGAAGGCATCGAGTGGATCTTTCAAAACGTCAGCCATGTGGCGGTGATCGCCCTGATCGTTATCTTCCAGCCGGAATTGCGCAAGCTCCTTGAGAGGGTGGCGTCGCTCAAAAAGAGCGGAGGCGCCGCCGGAGGCGACGACCAGAATCAGCTCATCGCCCAGAGTCTCCTGCAACTGGCGGCGCAACGCCAGGGGGCAATCCTCGTCTATCCCGGCAAGGAGCCGATCGAGGAGAAACTCTCCGGCGGCATCGCTCTCAGGGCGGAGCCGAGCCTGGCGCTGCTCTTGAGCATCTTTGACCCCAACTCCCCCGGCCACGACGGGGCGGTGATCATCGACGATCAGAAACTGAGCCGTTTCGGCGTGCGCCTGCCGATGTCGCAGACAACCCGCCTCTCCCAGGAATACGGGACCAGACATCACGCCGCCATGGGCCTGGCCGAGCAGACCGATGCTCTGGTCCTGGTGGTCTCCGAGGAGCGCGGCCTGGTGTCCGCCTTCCGCGAGGGAACCATGCAGCGTCTTGCCTCCCTCGAGGAGATTGTGGCGACAATCAAGAAACATACCGCCGAAGAACGATTCCTCGATATCGACCGCCTCGGCCTGCTCGACCGGCGCACCATCCTGCCGTTGCTCGCCAGCCTGGCGGTAGCCACCATCTTTTCCACTACGCTGATCACCGTCAATCGCCAGGTGGTGAGTAAGGCCTTGACCTTGCCGGTGGAGTACTCCAGCCCGGGCGACGGGCTGATGCTGATCGGCGATCGCCCGGAGGAGGTGCGGGTGCAGTTGGCCGGGCCAAAATCAGAGATTGACGCCTATCTCGCCTCACAGCCAATGGTCAACCTCGACCTCAAAGAGATGGTGGAAGGCAAGCAGACCGTTCTCCTCTCCCGCGACAACCTTCATCTGCCCGCCAGAGTGACCCTGGTCGACAGTAAGCCGGAGCAGCTCATGCTCCACCTGGCGGTGATGGTCAAGCGCTCGGTCAAGGTGGTGCCGCAACTGGTCGGCATCCTCCCTGACCATCTCAAAATCAAGCAGATCAAGGTGGTGCCGAGCGAAGTGCAGGTAATGATGCCTCCGCCCAAGCGCGGCGAGAAATCCCCGACATTGACCACCACTCCGGTCTATCTCAATACCGTCGAGGAGGAAAACCGCGTCTTCTGCAAGATCATCGCCCCCCCCTCGGTGCAGCCGGTGACTCGGCCATGGCAGGAGGTCGAAGTCATTCTCGACATTGGCCCGATCGACAAGTAGGCCTTGAGAAGCCCCGCCCTTCTCTTGCCCCACCTCTGTATTCTGGTATAATGGCCGCCATGAAAACCTCATGGAAGCTCTCAGACATCATCGATTTCGAATATTTTCAAAATCTTGACCAAGAAACGGGTGAGGCCGAACTGCACCGCCGCGACCGCGACTTCTACCTGCGGTTGGGCGATCATGGCGACAACCCCGCATCCCTGTCGCGCCGCCGTCTTTTGAAGTTGTGGCTGGAGCAGCATCGCCACCACAACACTGGCGGTCCAGCAGAAAAACTTCCCGGGCGGCTGATTTCCCAGACCCTGGACCTCCTGCGCAAGCTCGCGGCGCTTAAAGGCCTCGTGGTCGGCCTGGTCGCCGGCTTGTCCTTTTTCACCTACAGCGGCGAAACCCCGGTCAATGTCTTTCATTTCCTGCTGGTCTTTATCGGTGCACAG
>CAYSON010000216.1:5442-6326 GCA_964432635.1 uncultured Desulfopila sp. | reverse complement strand
GTGTAATCGAGCAGAGGATAGATGAGTACCAGGTGACGAACCGCTCCCGCCTGGACGCGGTGAACCAGTGTTGCTGCCAGGGCCCCGCCGGCGCTGTCGCCTGCCAGGGCGAGATCGGCAACATGATTCAAGCCGAGTCCTAGCAGCACCTCGCTGTACCTGGCGAGTACCACCGTCGCGTCATCCAGAGCGGCCGGATAGGGGTGTTCCGGAGCAAGACGGTAATCGACACTTATTACCTGTCTCCGGGTGGCCAGGGCGATCTTACGGCAGATGGGATCAAATACCGCAAGCGAACCCGAGATATGACCGCCGCCGTGCAAATAGACGAGTACCGGCAGAGTTTCGCCGGGATCGGGATGGTAGATGCGCACCGGGACCGGTCCGTCCATTCCGTTGATGGCAGCATCGGCGATGAGCGCCAGGGGCGGAATGTCGCTGAGCATATTTCTGCTCAGGCGTGTCAATCCGTCGCGCACCGCGGCCGGGGTTGGCGCAGCGGCAAAGCGCCCCATCTTGATATTATAGTTATCAAGCCACCCGGCCAATTGTGGCCGTAGCTGGTCGTCCATATCCGTCCCTCATCTCCACATCGCTCAGCGTCTGTCCGCCGAAGGGCCAACCCGCGGCGTGACGCTTTCCCGCAAGCCTAGCCGATTTTTGGCCGTTCCGATATCCCTTTCCGAAAACAGCCGCTTCGGGTAGAATGGCCGAGCTATTTTCACTCATTTTACGTCAACTGTCACACCTTATGGGGAGGAAATTATGGAACGTGTGGTTATTGTCGGCGGTTCACGCACCGCCGTGGGAAATTTTGGCGGGGCGCTCAAAGATATCGCTGCCGTCGACTTGGGGGCGGCCGTGATCAAGGAGGTCCTCAAGGG
>CAYSON010000216.1:5091-5432 GCA_964432635.1 uncultured Desulfopila sp. | reverse complement strand
ACAATCTCCGCCCGGTAATAAGCCCCGACATGGAGGCGGGCAAACCCGACAAGCTCAAGGATCAAGGCGCTATCCCCCTGGAAAGTGGGGTCGCCTGGGACCAGGGAGCAGTGCCGCTGGCCATCGACGAAGTCATCATGGGCAATGTGCTGCAGACCGGCCAGGGCCAGAACCCGGCGCGCCAGGAGATGATCCGTGCCGGTCTCCCCAAGGAGACCCCGGCCTTCTCCATCAACAAGGTCTGCGGCTCAGGGCCCAAGGCGATCACCCTTGCCGCCGCCAGCATCATGGTCGGCCAAGCCGCCGCCGTGATCGCCGGCGGCATGGAGAACATGTCGCAG
>CAYSON010000216.1:0-5081 GCA_964432635.1 uncultured Desulfopila sp. | reverse complement strand
CATGGAAGTCACTGGCCAGGGCAACATCACCGATCTCCTCGTCTTTGACGGCCTCTACGAAATCTTCTACGGCTACCACATGGGCATCACCGCCGAGAATATCGTCGCCAAATACGGGATCAGCCGCGAGGATCAGGACAAACTGAGCGTCCTCAGCCACGAGCGCGCCCGCCGGGCCATCACCAGCGGCGCCTTCAAAAAAGAGATCGTACCGATCATCATCAAGAGCCGCCAGGGCGAAATGGTGGTTGACACCGACGAACGGCCCATGGATACCAACCTGGAAAAAATGGCGCGGTTGCGCCCGGTGTTTGCCAAAGACGGCACGGTCACCGCAGGCAACGCCTCGGGCATCAATGACGCAGCGGCTGCGGTGCTGCTGATGTCGGCATCCAAGGCCAAGGAACTTGGGCTTACCCCGATCCTTGAGATCAAGGGCTTTGCCTCCGGCGGCCTCGACCCCGCTTACATGGGCCTCGGCCCGGTGCCGGCGGTGCGCACCGCTCTAAAAAAGGCGGGTATGAGTCTTGCCGACATCGATATGATCGAACTCAACGAGGCCTTCGCCGCCCAGGCCATCGGCTGCATGCTCGACCTCGGCATCCCGGTGGAGTTACCAAATCAATTAGGCAGTGGCATCTCCATCGGCCACCCCATTGGCTGCACCGGCGCCCGCCAGGTGGTCACCGGCATGCATATGATGCAGCGTGACAACAAGAGCAACGGTCTGTTCAGCATGTGCATCGGCGGCGGCATGGGCATGGCGATGATTGCCGAACGTGTCGGCTGAACCATAGCGAGTGGTGCAACACAAAAGGCCCGCCGCCGGAGATTCCGGCAGCGGGCCTTTTTCTTGTTACCTCTTTGCTCCTGTGATCGTTCTCTCAATACTTGTAGGCCGACTCGCCGTGGCTGATGGTATCAAGACCCTGCCGCTCTTCGTCAACGGTGACTCGCAGACCGATGACCATGTCCACCACCTTGTAGGCGATAAGGGAGACGATGCCCGACCATAACAGGGTGGTGCCCACCGCCCACAGCTGACTGATCATCTGTGTCGAGGTGGAGTAGTCGGCGACCTTGTTGGCCACGTAGTCGTAGATGCCCACGCCACCCAAGGCCGGGTTGGCGAAGACGCCGGTGAGCAGGGCACCAAGGATACCGCCAACCCCGTGCACCCCGAAGACGTCGAGGGCATCATCGGCGCCAAGCATCCGCTTCAATCCATTCACGCCCCACAGGCAGACCACACCAGCGAGCAGGCCGATAACCAGAGCCCCGCCGATACCCACCCAACCGCAGGCCGGGGTGATGGCCACCAGACCAGAGACCGCGCCGGAGGCGGCACCAAGCATCGACGGCTTACCTTTCAACATCCATTCGGCAAAGAGCCAGGAAAGGGCGGCGGCGGCAGTGGCGACCATGGTGTTACCGAAAGCCAGGGCGGCGAGACCGGTGGCCTCGAGATTGGAACCGGCGTTGAAGCCGAACCAACCAACCCAGAGGAGCGAAGCGCCGATCATGGTCATGGTCAAACTATGCGGGGCCATCGATTCCTTGCCGTAACCAACCCTCTTGCCGACCATAAAGGCCCCGATCAGACCAGCGATGGCGGCGTTGATATGAACAACAGTTCCACCGGCAAAGTCGACTGCCCCCTTCTGGAACAAAAAGCCGGCGGTAGCTCCAGCCTTGACTGCGGCCTCAGCGTCGGTGTAGGCGTCGGGACCGGCCCAGAACCACACCATATGGGCGATGGGCAGGTAGGCGAAGGTGAACCACAGGGTAATAAAGGCCAGCACCGCCGAGAACTTCATGCGCTCAGCAAAGGCGCCGAGAATCAGGGCCGGGGTGATGGCGGCGAAGGTCGCCTGGAAGAACACATAGATCAACTCGGGAATGACCACGCCCTTGCTGAAGGTGGCGGCGGCGGAATCAACGGTAATCCCCTTGAGAAAGATCTTGCTGAAGCCGCCGAAGAAGGCATTGCCCTCGGTAAAGGCCAGGCTATACCCGTAGACCACCCATAACACCACACACAGGGAAAAGACGGTGAAGACCTGCATCAGTACCGACAACATATTCTTGGTGCGCACCAGACCGCCATAGAAGAGGGCCAGACCGGGGATGGTCATCAACGTCACCAAAAGGGTGGCGACAATCATCCAGGCGGTATCGCCTTTATTGGGCACCGGTGCATCGGCGGCAAAGACGGTGCCGGCACAAAGCGCCAGCACGGCAACAGCAAGGGGGATAACAGAATATTTTTTCATGATTTTTTCCTCCACTCTCAGATAGCTGCCGGGCCAGTCTCTCCGGTCCGAATTCGCAGGATGTGTTCAAGGTCGAAGACAAAGATCTTGCCGTCGCCAATCTGTCCGGTGTTGGCGGCGTTGCGTATGGCCTCGACGGTTTTTTCCGCCAAGTCATCGGCAATCGCCGCCTCGATTTTCAATTTCGGCAAAAACTCGACCACGTACTCGGCACCGCGGTAGATTTCAGTATGACCCTTTTGCCGGCCAAAGCCCTTGACCTCGGTCACCGTCAATCCAGTGACGCCAATCGCGGTGAGGGACTCCCGCACTTCGTTCAATTTGAACGGCTTGATGATGGCTGTGACAAATTTCATGTTTTCCTCCAACCAATAGGTTTACGACTTCAGTGGTTCTTTGTGGTGTCGACACCATCATTAAAGCAAAAGCAATGCCATCTACTGAGATAAATTTATATTATTTCATGTATTCAAATAGTTATTTATCTCTTACCAAGCTCGAGCGAACCAACTTGGCAACAATTTCATTCCTTTTTTGTTATATTTTATAATGCAATAAACACATTATTGTAATAATACTTCATTAAACAACACCGCAGTCCCCTGCGACCGGCACCGCAAACAGGTGGCAACGAATAACAGGCTAACAGTGGAGAGTGAGGGGAGTCCCCTGAAGGTAGATATGCTGAAGAGAGCGCAGCGTGCCCGGCAATTGTGTCGGCGCTCCCGGCACCACCAGGAAGGTGGCGGCTCGGCCTTTTTCGAGAATGCCAAAATCCCTGATACCGAGAAGCTTCGCCCCATGAGCGGTGGCGCAGGTAACCGCTTCCGTCAAGCTATAGCCGGCGTCGAGAAAGAGCTGCAGCTCTTCGACCAGGGACTGTCCATGGTGAACGCCAAGGCTGCCGGCGTCGGTACCGAGAGCCACCGGCACTCCCAGCTGCCGGGCCAAGGCCAGCTGCTCAAGCTGATGGTCGAGGTTCCTGGTGACCACCAGCCGCTCGGCATCACCGCCAAGCTGAGCGAAATTGGCAAGAAAGGCCTTCATGGTATACACCGTCGGCACCCAGAAAACGCCCCGTGCCGCCATCATTTCCAGGTTCTCCCGGCCCATAAAGAACCCGTGCTCAATGGAATGGCACCCGGCGAGCAGCGCATCCCGCACCGCTTCTCGGCCATTGGCGTGCACCATAACCGGTCGGCCGGCCTCGGAGGCGACAGCCACCGCCGCCCGCAAAGCCTCGACCGCGAACTGTCTGGTGGTCTCAAGGCCATAGACCTTAAGGCTGTTATAGCCGGAGTTGACAATCTTGACCTGATCGACTTCCTGCTCCTCGCCGGCCACCGCCTCAGCCAACGTCTCCTCAGATCGAGGCGATCGGCCGATGAGCCGACCATAGCGGCCTTCCTGGTGCCAAGCGCGCCCCACCACCTTGAGGAGCAAGCTCTCGGGCATCGCCGGACTCTGGCGAAATCTCAGGGCATAACCGCCTTGGTCTCCGCCGTCGCGGACGGCCAGTACCCCGCAACGGAGAAAATCTCCGGCATGTCGACTCATCGCCGGCAGCAGTTGCTCATAGGACGCCGACAACTGCCACTGTCGCCTCGCCCGATCAGTGGTCCCTGACATGAACAGATGGACATGGGCATCAACCAGCGGGGGCAGGATGGTGCACTGAGAAAAATCGGCGGTGATCGCCGCATCGGGCCGATCGTTCTGGCGATAAGCCTCAATAGCGGCAATGATGCCGCCCTCGAGGCGCAGCAATTGATGCCGGCGAATCGGACCGCCTTTGCCATCAAACATCCACCCGACCCGGAGATAACGTATCGCCGCCATAACCACCTCAAGGCAAAGAAAGGGAAACAACCACCGCGCAGCCTTAAGGGAGGCCTCCTTCAGGCACCCCACATAAAGAAAGCAGAACATGCCAACAGGTGCGAGAGGGGACAACATCTGGTATAGCTAAGCCCGCGCCTCGTGCAAACACTCGCAGGAAGTGCGCCTCCCCACTTCTTGCTGCAGAGCAGTTGCCGAAATCTCGCCGGTGCAACAACCTGCCAAGCTCCAATGATATCAGAAAAAGGTCTATGTCCGCCCAGAACTTCCTCCCGCCCTTACCGCTTCGCAACCCGCATCTGCAAACCATCCTCGCCAGCACCCGGCCACGACGGCTGCTGGTGGAGACCCGCGCCTACCATCTGCAAGCCGCCAGCCGCGAGATCATTCTCGACTGCGGCCAGGAGGGGGTGCGCTTGCTGTGCACCTGTTGCGACGGTCACGACGACAGCCGCGGCCTGGCTATCCTTATCCACGGCTGGGAGGGAAGCAGCAGCTCCTCTTACATGTTATCTGCGGCAGCCCGCCTGTTCGACGCCGGCTTTACCGTCTTCCGCCTCAACCTCCGCGACCACGGTGACAGCCACCAGCTCAACCGCGAGCTGTTCAATTCCACCCGTCTGGCGGAGGTGATCGGCGCCATAGGGGCAATCATCGATTCCCAGAAGCCGCAACCGGTTTTTCTCGCAGGATTTTCCCTCGGGGGAAATTTCGCCCTCCGCCTCGGACTGCAGGGGCATGAAGCAGGTGTGAAGCTGACCGCTGTCGCCGCCGTGTGTCCACTCATCAACCCAGCCAAAACAACCGCCCGACTCGAGGACACGCTCCCCCTCTACCATCACTATTTTGTCAAGAAATGGAAAAGATCCTTGCAAAAGAAACTCGCTCTTTTTCCGGACCTTGATTGTCCAGGCATCCTCTTGCAGTGCCGTTCGCTGCGCGCCATGCACGATCATTTTGTGCCGCGCC
>CAYSON010000215.1:0-6327 GCA_964432635.1 uncultured Desulfopila sp. | reverse complement strand
GCCGACGGTGCTCATGGTCACCAGAGAATACCAGAGTCCGTCGATGAGCGTCGGCGCCCCCGCCTCCCTTTCGAAATACCAAAACCCGACTGCGCCATAGAGCAGTACGGCCAAAAGAATGGCAAAGGCGCGCAGGTTGCGGCCGCGCCGGCGGTGAAAAAGCTTTGTCAAGAAATGATAGAAGATACGAAATATCATCGCCCCACCCACACTCGTTTGCCGTGGTGCCTGTCCCTGCCGCCTCTTTGCCGAGGAAAATATATTCTTACCATGATTGTGCGCAAAGGCTATTCAGAAACAAGGAAAAAATGCTCAAGGCCACCAAATTTTCCCTATGTGTCGCTGTGCCTCAACATCCAGCAACACCTTGCCTCTCGTAACCAGTGACATGATCGGCACATTGATTTTTTCTCTTTGGTCATTATCTAGTCATAATACCACAGAGTGGCATTTTCAATCTCTGCCCGTGGCGATCAATTCCGCATTCAACCCGACCAGGCAATAGGTTGCAGCGTATCAAAATCGATGACAGGAGGGCTGGCTTATGGAGACAACGATGGTTCGATCCGTGGTCCTGTTGCTAATAATCGTTGTCATGGCAGGTTGCCGCCAAAATGAAGGAACTTCCAGCAAAGAGCTGGCCGTGGAGGTTCCCGGACTGGCTTCCGTCAACGCCGATGCCTATCTGGAAGTTGACTGCCTCCTGCCCGGCCAGGTTCGCAAACTGGGCAGTGCCGTCTTTGTCGGACCGCGGCGGCCGCTCAAGACCACCGCCAACGACTGTGAAATACGCGGCGGAGAATACGTGCTCTTCGACCGCGCCAATTATCGTGACGCCCTGGCGGTGTGGATGGTCGAAGCCGAGGGCGGAGACCCCGTCGCCGCCACCTATGTTGGCGAAATCTACATGAAGTCGCCGCCCGAGCAACCCCGCTACGACCTGGCCGCAAGGTGGTTTATGGCAGCGGCGGATAAAGGCCATAAGCGAGCCCAGATCAATCTTGGCTATCTTTATGAAAACGGTCTCGGTGTCCTAGGCGATGCCACCCAAGCGGCGATCTGGTATGGCCGAGCTTCCGGAGTGAACCCGGAGGAGATCGTCCAACAGCAGCAACGGAGCGACAGTGAGCGGGTGGAAATCGCCAGGCTCAAGGAGGAAAACGCCGCCCAGGCGGCATCGTTGACCACGCTGCAGGCAGCGCTGCAATCGGCTTCCGCTGCGGCGCAAACAACCGGCAAGGAACTCGACCAGCGCAACAAGGCGGTGGCCAAGCAACAGCGCGATCTGGCGGCGCGGGAGGAAGAACTCGGCCAGATCAAAACCAAGCTGGCCGCAGGCCAGAAAGAAACCGCCCAGGCGCTAGAGGCAAAAGTCAGCGAACTCGACCGCTTGGTGCAACATAAAGGTCGTGAACTTGACGGGGAAAAACGGCGAGCCGCGGAACTGGCTGCTCAGGTGGAGAAACAGCGCCGCCAGGAGCAAGAGGCGCGAACGCAGCTGCTGGCCATGAACGATAAGCTGCAAGCCATGCCGGGGCCACGCATAGAGGTCTTTGACCCGCAGTTGCTGCGCACCAGAGGCGTGGTGGTGGCTCCGGTGGCCAAAGATGCCGTGCAACGGGTGATCACCGGTCAGGTCTGGACGCCCGTTGGCCTGCAGTATCTGAAGATCAACGGCCGCGAAATTACACCCGAGGCCGACGGCAACTTTAAGGCACAACTCGCCTTGGCCAAAGAAGAAGAGTCGGTGCATGTCATCGCTGCCGATCGCAACGGCAAGACCGACGAGATGCGTTTCACCCTGCAGCGACGCGATTCTGGCCAAGGGGAAGCAACAGCCGGTCCCACAAGCCCAGCCCAGAAGGTTGACGGGATAGCCTTCGGCAACTACTACGCTCTGGTAATAGGCAACAACAACTATCGCCATTTGCCAAAATTGCAGACGGCTGTGGGCGATGCGCGAACTGTCGGCAAGGTACTCGCGGAACGCTACGGTTTTAAGGTCACGCTGCTGGAGGATGCTGACCGCACCACCATCCTCACCTCCCTCAACGATTTTCGCAAAAAGTTGACCGAAAAAGACAATTTTCTCATCTACTACGCCGGCCATGGCACCCTGGAGGAGAAAAACGCCCAAGGCTTTTGGCTGCCGGTGGATGCCGCCCAGGACGACGATGTCAACTGGCTGCCCACTGACCGTATCACCGGGGTGATGAACCTGATGTCGGCCAAGCAGATCATGGTCGTTGCCGATGCCTGCTACTCCGGATTTATGACCAGGGCAACCCTAACCCGGCTGGAGGCGGGAAAATCCGACGAGAACTATGCCAAGTGGCTGGAGAAAATGGCCAACTACAAATCGCGGGTGGTGATCAGTTCGGGGGAAAACAAGCCGGTGCTTGATGGCGGTGGCGGCGCTCACTCGGTGTTCGCCCGGGCCTTTCTTGATGCCCTGCGCAGCAACACCGGGATTCTCCCGGGGATCGATCTGCACCGGGCCATCGCCGAAAAGGTGGTCAACGCCTCCGGTCGCCTCGGTCTCGATCAGGTGCCGCAATACGCCGGTCTCAACCGTGCCGGCCACGAGTTAGGTGATTTCCTCTTTGTTCCCAAGGAGGCGAAACGATCCTGATCGGTCAACACGACAGAACGGTGAGCTGATACTACCGATAACCTACCAGCTAAATGCCTAGCAATACGAGAGAGGAGGAACCATGAGCAAGCGACGCGTCACATCCCCATACAGGTTGTTGTTTCCCGCCTTGGTCGCCGGTCTGACCATTGCCGTCGGCGCCCAGGCCGCTACCCCGGTCACGGAAATGTCGAACACCGTGGAAAAACTCTGCCCAGCCTTGAAACAGGCGGCAACAGCCAACCCGGCCAGCCTCAGTACCGCGGAAAACGATGTGTTGGTGCGCTGCGGGGAGCTAAAACGCGCCCCCGGCCAGAGCTTTTTAGGGCTGAGCGCTTCCCAGTTGAATGGCCTCTCCAACATGACCAGCGAGGAAAGTTCGGTGATGGGCGCTTCCTCGACGGCGGTCTCCGGGGCGCAGAACATCGCTATCCTTGGCCGACTCAGCGTACTCCGCGGCAAAAGTGGCACCACCGCCGCCCTGAGGCCTCAACAGCAGACTCCTCAAGGCGTTGGCATCCCTTCGGAAGTCTTTGCTCAACAATCGACCGCAGGCGAGGGCAGCGACTTCGCTCCCATGACCGTGCAGGGCTTTGGCGGGGGCTTCATCCAGATGGTCGATTACGGCCGATGGGGCGCCTACTTGAACAGCTCTTTCTCCTTCGGCAATAAAGATGAAACTGCCCGCGAGCCGGCCTTCGACTTCGAAGCCCTGAGCATGGTTGCTGGACTCGATCACCGCATAACCGACACCTTTATTCTCGGTTTGGCCTTGGGGTACGCACGTATCGACTCCGAACTTGACCGCGGCGGCGACCTTGAAAAGGACGGCTTCGGCGCCAGTCTTTACGGCACCTGGTACATGGACAAACTCTATGTCGATTTTCTCGCCGGCATCGCCGCCGGGCAATACGACATGCTGCGCAACGTCGGCTACAGCGTACCGGCCAAGACCGGCGGTACCACCGTCGTCAATCAAGCCTTCGCCGCCGATAGCGACTCCACCGACGTCACTCTTGCCCTGGGAGGCGGCTACGCCATGTCCTTCGGCGGCTTCGGGCTGACCCCCTTTGTTCAGGCAAGCTACCTCTATTCTGATATCGAGGGGTATACCGAGACTCTCCGCGACAATAACACTGCACCGGGATTTGGCCTGGCACTGGCGGTGGAAGATCAGGAAGTTGAGTCTCTGGCCACCACCGTCGGGGTGAATCTGACCCGGACCTTCAACGCCTCTTGGGGAGTGCTCAGCCCATACCTGCGATTCGACTGGGAGCACGAATATCTCAACGACTCGCGCGAGATTGTTGCCCGTTTTGCCGCAGTCGATCAGGCCTTTGCGAGTCTCAATCGCATCGTCATCCCCACCGATGATCCCGACCGCGATTTTTTCAACCTCGGCGTGGGGCTGAGCGTCGTTCTCCCCGGGGGCTTGCAGGGGTTCCTCGACTACTCGACCCTGCTTGGCTACGATGACCTCGAGCTGCACCGTTTCGTCGTCGGTCTGCGCTGGGAATTCTAAACAAGGGGGAAGCGGATATGGCCTGGCGACCGCGCATTATGAGGACAGGAGGGTTGCTGATGCTGGCAATGGTGGTGACGGCGACCATTGCCAGGGGCAACGAGGAGGCAAGGGTGACCCCGCCGGCAACGGAGAAACGTTCGTGCATCCAGACGGTGGATGGTTATTCCTACATTGCCGAGGACAAGACCGTGGCTGATTTACGCACCACCGCCCTCAATAACGCCAAACAACAGGCCCTGACCAATGCTAGAACCTATATCCGCTCGCGTACCGAGGTCGACAATTTCGTGCTCAAGAGCGACGAGGTGCTGATTGGTGCCGAAGGCACGGTAACCATCCTCGAGCGCGAAGATTTCGGCATCGTCGACAACAGCCGCTACCACATCCGCATCAAGGCCGAGGTGGAGTATTTCATCAACGACGGCAACCGCCTGGAACCGTCATCGGTGACCAACCAACCGGCAGCAATGCAACCGGCAGCCTCGCAAACGGCAGTCGCGCCGACCCTGCCGAGGTCCGCAGCACCTTTGACGGTCAAGGTGTGGAGCTCCAAAAACAGCTACCGCAATGGTGAGAAAATCGAGATATTTCTTCAAGGCAACCGCGACTTCTATGCCAGGGTGGTCAACATCAACGAGCGCGGCGAGATCGTCCAACTGTTGCCCAATGATTTTCGTGACAACTCCCACTTTCAGGGCGGAAAACGCTACCGCATTCCCGACCAGGGCGATGGTTTCGAACTCACCGTTTCTCCGCCCTTCGGTCGTGACCGCATCGTCGTTTACGCCAGCGAGGTGGAGCTGGGGCAAGTGGCGATGCAGGGCATCGGCCAGGGTCTCAAGGCCTATGGCGGCGACCAGAAATCGCTTGCCCTGGCCACCAGAGGAATCGCTGTCAGTGCCAAGAAAACCCCCGAGACAGCCCCGGCGGTGGTGGAATTTTATGAGGCCAGCCATCAGATCGAGACTAGTCCGTAGCTGCGACATCCGGCGAGCCATGACTTTTATGGCCATTACCGCCCTGATGAACTTGGTAGCTGCCTGCTCGCAACTCGACCAACCAGGCCTGCCACAACCGCTGGCCTACGAAGACCTTTCCGCAAAGGAATTCATTTCTTTGCAACCACTGCAAAGAAAGCATTTCCGTGCCGCAGCCCCTCCCTCGTTCCTCACTGACGAGGCGTCCTCTCTCGCCGCCCATGCCGCCATTGTGCTTCGCCTGCGGTCCACCGCCACCTATGTGGAGATGAGCACAGCAGACGGCCCAGACCAGCGGCGCTGCGTCGAGGCGCGTGGGCTCTTGTTCGAGGCGGTGCTGCTGCCTCACCGCAGCTGGTGGAACCCGTCTCTTGCGGCGGTCCGCAGCGAATCAACCCTGCAGCATGAGTTCATCCATTTCGCCTTGATGGAAGCGGCGGCAAGGCGCCTCAACCGGCGTCTTGCCGCCGAAGGTCACGACCTGCGCGTTTGCGAGAAAGGTGTTGCCTCTGCCCACGCGATTATAGCTGCTACAGTGGAGGCCTGGCTGCAACAAGAACACCGCAAGGTCATGAAGCAGCATGATGATTTCGACCACGCCACCTCGCGCTTGCATGACCCGCTCATTCAACAGTGGTGGTATGATAGGGTCATGGCCGAGCTCTCCCAACCCAACCCTGGAGAGCAGTGACCGTTGACGCCCCCCGATACGAATTACCCCGCCAGCGCTGTCGCTTGGCCATTGAGTTTCAACTGGTCATCCTTTATCATGTCCTTGCCTCTCACCAGCAGCGACGATACCAAAAAAAATCTCCCACCTCGGGGTTCGAACCATGACGACCACACAAACACCCGGCAATTCTCTGGAACGCTCGGCGCTGACCGTGGCCACCCTCACCTCCTTCATGGGCCCTTTTCTCATCTCCTCGGTCAATGTCGCCCTGCCCACCATCCAGGCGGAACTGGGGCTGACCGCAGTCGAGCTGAGCTGGATCGCCACTTCATATCTTCTGGCGGTGGCGGTGGGACTCGTGCCGGCCGGAAAAATCGGCGATATCCATGGCCGCAAGAAAGTCTTTGCCACCGGCCTGGCGGTCAATGCGCTCGGGTGTTTTTTGGCGGCCTTCGTCTCCTCGGCGGAAGCCCTGATCGCCCTGCGCTTCGTCCAGGGTCTGGGGGCCTCGATGTTCGTC
>CAYSON010000214.1:0-6328 GCA_964432635.1 uncultured Desulfopila sp. | reverse complement strand
TGCGGGTGCTCTGTGGCTGCCGGAGCCGGGGCCACCGCCGGCATCACCTATCTGGTGGGCGGCGACGTCCACCACATGGAAGGGGCCATCGGCAACATCCTTGAGGATCTCGCCGGCGTCATCTGCGACGGGGCCAAGGCCGGCTGCGCCATCAAACTCAACACCGCCGCCGGGGCAGCGGTGCAGGCAGCCCTTTTTTCCCTGCATGGGGTCAACGTCAAAGACACCGACGGCATCATCGGCAACTCAACGCAAAAGACCATCCAGAATATGGGCGATCTCAGCCATCATGGCATGATCCAGGCGGATAAGACCATCCTCAAGATCATGTTGGAAAAACAGCTTAACAGGGGGAAAAAGTAGAGCGAGAGCTCAGCGCCTTCCCCATAGATGTCCTGCCCCAGGTGAGGGGAACCTCGTCAACAGCCTTCCAGACACCACCGGTAGGCATTGTGGAACAACTGCATCCACGGCGAAACCTGAAGGTGTTTCATCTCCTCCGGCAAATAGTGGGCCTGCCAGGGGAGGAAGACCCGCTCGGGATGGGGCATCAGCGCCAGGTGGCGACCGTCGGCGGAACACAGCCCGGCCAGCCCCTGGGGCGAGCCGTTGGGGTTGAAGGGATAGGTTTCGGTGGCCTGTCCGTCATCGTCGACATAAACCAGCGGCGTGAGGCCAGCGGCGACCACCTGCTCCCGCAGGCCCTCGTCGGGGAAGGTAAGGCGACCCTCACCGTGGTCGACATGGATGCCGAAAACCAAGCCCTCCATGCCGCGCAACATGATGGCCGGGCTCTTCTCAACCTTGACCGTAGTCCAACGCGACTCGAAGCGCCCGTAGAGGTTGCGGACAAAGCGCGGCTGACGCTCCGCAGGCAGTCCCGCCTCCGGCACCCAAGCGAGCAAAGCAAAGAGCTGGCAGCCGTTGCAGACCCCAAGGGTAAAGGTATCGGGGCGGCGGTAGAAAGTCTCGAACATCTCCCGCAATCGCGGATTGAATAGAATGGTGGCCGCCCAGCCCTTGGCCGAATCGGGCACATCGGCATAGGAGAAGCCGCCCACCGCCGCCAGCCCTCTGAACTGATCAAGCGTGACCGTGCCCTGAAGCAGGTCATTCATGCACACATCCCAGGGTTCGAAACCGGCGGCGTAGAAGGCCGAGGACATCTCGCGGTCGGAATTGGAACCCTCGTCGCGAAGGATCGCCACCTTCGGCTTGTCGACCCGCAACAAGACCTGGGTCGGAGCCGGCTGGGGGGAGAAGGGGAGATGATAGCTTGGTCCCTTGCGGTCGTAGATGGCCCGTTTCTCCTCATCGGCGAGAGTGACGGGAATCTGCAATCGCTCCAACTGATGGCTGGTCTCTTCCCACCAACTGCGCAAGAGGATCATCTCCTCGTCGAGCACTGTCTGCCCGTTATGGCGCAGGCGAATGCGCTTTTCAGCGATGGAGGTGCCGAGGCGTGCAAAGGGCACTCCCGCCGCACTGAGAACTTCCTCCACCTTCGCCAAGGCCTGCGGCCGACATTCCAGCACGAGGCCGAGTTCCTCGGCAAAGAGCGTCGCCAGGGTGGAATCTTCTCCAGCAAGAACAAGATCAAGGCCACAGTTGCCGCTAAAGGCCATCTCCAGCAGGGTGGTGATCAATCCGCCATCGCTGCGATCGTGACCGGCAGTGAGCAGATCGCGGTCGAGCAGCTGTTGCACGGCAAGAAAGGCACGACCTAACAGGGCTGGGTCGTCGAGGTCGGGAGAGAGGTCGCCGATCTCGCCCCGCACCTGGGCAAGAGCACTGCCGCCTAAGCGATGGCGACCGCCGCCGAGGTCGACAAAGAGCAGCGGCGCCCCGGGATATTTGAGGTCCGGGGTAATCGCCTTATGGAGGTCGGGAACCGCCGCGTAGAGCGAGATGACCAGCTCCCGCGGAGATTTTACCGTCTCCGCGCCCACCACCGTGGCCATGGAGAGGCTGTCCTTGCCGCCGTCGACGGCTATGCCGAGAGCGATCATCGCCTCGCTCATGGCCTGGGCGGCATCGTAGAGGGCGGCACCCTCGCCGGGCAGCTTCGGCGCCCACATCCAGTTGGCCGAGCACTTGACCTGCTGCAGATCCTTGATGCGGGCGAAAACGAGATTAGTCATGGCCTCGCCCACCGCCATGCGCGCCCCCGCCGCCGGGTCAACGAGCATTTTGATCGACTGCTCGCCGATGGCGGTGGCGATGCCGGTGCTGCCGAAATGGCTCTGGGCAACGATGGCCACATCGCCGACGGGCAGTTGCAGCGGGCCGCAGCACTGCTGCCGGACGATCAGACCGGTAACGGCGCGATCCACCTTGCTGACGAGAAAGCGCTTCGAGCCCACCGAGACCAAACGCAGCACGTCATAGAGGGCGACGGCCACGGTGAGATTCTCGGGCAAGAGCAGCGGCTCGCCCCTATAGGGACGACGCTGATCGCGGAAGGTCTTATGCGGGATGTTGCCGAGCAGGGCCGGCAGATCGATGTCCACCGGGGTGGTATCATTGGAGGCATCGTGAACGACGAAGCGCAGATCGCCGGTGACCCGTCCGAGCACCTCGCAGTTCACCTTCTCGCGCGCGCAAATGGCCTGAAAACGTTCGATATTTTCCGGATTGATGAGAAAGCCATTGCGCTCCTGATACTCGGCGACATAGATCTCCAGCACCGACATAGTCGGGTCGCCAACACGGATGTTGCGAATCTCCACCCAGCCACCCGATTTCTCCACCAGTTCCTTGAGAACGTTGGCCGGGCCGCCCGCCCCCTGGTCGTGGATGACCTCGATCAGGCTACGGTCGCCCATCTCGTTGCAGGCGCGGATGACCCGGTTCATCTTCTGCTCCATCTCGGCGTCGCCGCGCTGCACCGCATTGAAATCAAGGCTTGATTCGTTCTCGCCCTGCAGCATGCTCGAAGCGGCGCCGCCGCCGAAGCCAACCCGGTAGGCCGGGCCGCCCACCTGGACAATGAGCATGCCCTCCTTGGCCGCTTTTTTTTCGGTGAGACGACCGTCGATCTGGCCAATTCCACCGGTAAACATGATCGGCTTGAGAAACGCCCAGCGCTCACCGCTGAAGAGACGCAGGTCAAAAGACCGGGTAAAACCCTGGATTAGCGGCTCGCCGAACTTGTTGCCGTAATCGGAGGCGCCGTTGCTGGCCTCGATCTCGATCTCGAGCGGCCGGGCAAGATTGTCAGGGGCGGGCATCTCCTTTTCCCAGGGCAGCGAGTAGCCGGGGATGTGCAGATTGCCAACGCAGTAGCCGGCGGTGCCGGCGATGACCAGACCGCCGCGACCAGTGCCGAGGACATCGCGAATGCGGCCGCCGGTGCCGGTCTCAGCGCCGGGAAAGGGGGCAACGCCGGTGGGAAAATTATGGGTCTCGGCGGTGAGCAAGGGATGGTAGTCAACACGGGCGGCCAAGAGTGGCGAGGGCTCCCCCGGCTCAGCCGGGAGCAGGGTATCGATCACAAAGCCGGAGATGACCGAAGAGTTATCTTTGAAAGCCACCAGAGAACCTTGGGGATTGGCCTTGAGAGTGGCGGTGACCAGATCGAAGAGGGTGTGCGCTTGCTCCTCCCCGTCAATCAGTTGCCGCCCCTTGAAAAACCCGTGCCGGGAGTGCTCCGAGTTGGCGTTGTTGAGGTCCATGATCTCGACGATGGTCGGATTGCGCTTTTTCTCTCCGACGAAATAATCATAGTAGAGCTGGCGATCGCGCTCGTCCATGGAAATACCCGGCAGCTCGTCGAAGGCCGCCATGCCCTTGCCGAGGAGGTCGACCTCATAGACCGGTTCCGCTGCCACGCCGCTGTCAAACGAACGAAGGGGCTCGAGGTAACGACACTCGGTCATGCGGTCATGATGGCGGTCGACAAAGGCCTGCAGGTCCTCCTCTTCCGGCACCAGATAGCGACGCGACCGTTCCACCCGGGTGATCATGGTCAGCCCGGTCGCGCAACAAATCGACACCATGTTCGAGGACCAGGCAGTGGCAAAATTAAGGCGCGGCCCAACCTCCACCACCCGTTCTCCTCGGGGGACAGGCAGGTCGCTGACCGTATCAAGGAGGAAGCCGTCGGCGAGAATCAGCTTCAGGCAAGTCATTTCCTCAAGGGAAAGAGGTATGGTTGTTTCGATATGAAAACAGTAGGCCCGGTCGACAGCCAACTGCCGGTAAAGTTGTGTGACGTTCCCAGCCATGATCCTTGTCCTTTTATCTGTTGTGGTCGATGCAACCTGTTTTTCAGTGGGATTTGCTCGCTCCGCCCCCGTGCCCGGGTGCAGTCCGGGCCAAGGTTAGCATTTATCCAGGAAAATTTCCGTAAGATTTTGTTTTTGCTCCGGCAAGGCTTGCGAGTATAGTATGTTCAACGACAATCAGACCCCAAGCTAATTCTCTCCACGGAAAGCAATGCTCTCTGCAGCAATAGCCACGAGCGACGATATCGACATCGCTGTGGCCCTCACCGAAGTCATCAGCGACTGTCGCCGGCAATTATCCGGCCGCAATCCTCAGGCCGGCATCCTCTTTACCTCCTGCATCGACGCCGATTTCGAGGAGGCCCTTGAGGCGATTCTTCGCGAGTTTCCCGGGCTCCAACTGATCGGCTGCACCAGCGACGGAGAACTCACCCCCCTCACTGGCTTTATCGAAGACTCCCTGTCCCTGTTGTTGCTCACCTCGGACACACTGCACTTCGCCACCGCCATAGCCACCGATCTCAGCGCTAACGCCGAGCAGTCGCTCCGCGCCGCTTATGGCGAGGCGCGCCGCCATCTCCCCGCCGAGCCGAGCTGCGTCTTCCTCTTTCCCGACGGCATGACCATCCTCGGCATCGACCTTGGTGACGCCGTGCACCGGGCCTTCGGCGGCACCTTTCCTGTCTTCGGGGGGGCAGCCGGAGATCACTACCGCTTCGCCGGTTGTCATCAGTTCCACGGCAATAGGGTTTACCGCGATGCCGCCCCGATGCTGTTTATTGCCGGGCCTCTCTGCTTGGCCAGCGCGATTCGTCCCGGTCCCATCCCCATTGGCAACCATTTCCCCCTTGGCCGCCACCGCAATAACGTCGTCTTTGAAATCGACGGCAAAAAGGCCCTCGATTTCTATCGTGAGCATCTCGGCGAATATCGCACCGAATTCAGCGAATTTCCCTTGGCGGTCTATGAAGGCAACACCAACGAATTTTTCTTGCGCGATCCCTATTCGGCCAACGAAGAGGACGGCAGCCTCACCTTTATCGGTACCTTTCCCGATACCTGCACGGTGCGGCTGACCCTGGTGTCGCGCGACGATGTGCTCGAAGCCGCCCGACAGGCGACCCAAGCGGTTTTGCAAGACCTCTCCCCGGACCAACCGGAACTGGTGCTCATCTTTCCCTGTACCTGGATCCGCCACATCCTCGGCTCCCGCGCCAACGAGACCTTCACTCCGCTTCGTCGCCCCGATAATGCCATTCCCTTCTTCGGTTTTTACTGTTACGGCGAGATCGCCCCCACCCGCCTCGGCCAGCCGAGTCGCTTTCACAACGACACCTATGTCATCGTTGCTCTGTCCTCGAGGACCCCGTGACCAGCCAAGAGCGTTGTCAAGAGTTGGCAGAGGAGGTCACGCGCCTTAACAAACAATGCGCCTATCTTGAACGCCGTTTGGCACGACTGCTCGCCCAGCAGATCCACCAGGAACGCATCGACGACATCAACCGCCACCTGCTCAAGCACACCAACGAGAAACTCCGTCAGTACCACGCCGAGGCAGAGCGACAGAGCAGCTCCAAGTCGGATTTCCTGGCCAACATGAGCCACGAGATTCGCACCCCGCTCAACATCATTCTCGGCATGGCCAACCTGCTTGCCGAAACCCCCCTCGACACAACCCAGGCCCAGTACCTCAAAAGCCTGCGGATCACCGGCCGGCAATTGACGGAAATCATCAACAACGTCCTGGAATTTTCTCGTATCGACGCCGGTATGGTGGTTTTCGAGCCGGAACCGTTTAGTCTGGAAAGAATCTTCGGCCAGATTGAGGTTTCCATCGCCCCCCTCTGTGTGCAGAAAGACCTGGATTACGCCGTGCACTACCCCCCCGATCTGATCATGGAGCGCATCGGTGATCCGATCAAGATTTATCAGATCCTCCTCAATCTCATCAACAACGCGGTCAAGTTCACCGATGCCGGCAGTATCTTCCTCGACATCAAGGAGGACGCGCAGTGCCTAGGGAATCTTCTTCTCCGTGTTTGCGATACCGGCATCGGTATTTCACCGGCGCATCAGCTGGTGATCTTCGATCGTTTAGTTCA
>CAYSON010000213.1:0-6361 GCA_964432635.1 uncultured Desulfopila sp. | reverse complement strand
GTGCGAGGTAGTGGCGGAGGGGTCGACCCGTTCGGCAAGATGGGCCAATGACTCTGGGAGCCAGAAAAAGAGCGGCACCCGCACCACCTCTTCGTGGAGATGGCCGGCCAAGGTGGTGGAGGCGTGGCCGACCATGCCCCGTTCGCCATGTTCGTCACCATGGTCGGCGGTGACGATGAGGATGGTGTCGCGGCTGAGGCCGGCTCGCTGCCAGAACTCCCAGAACTCGCCGAACCACTGATCGAATTCGACGATGCGTTTGGCTTGCAGGGCCTGTACCAAAGGCACGTCTTCTCGGAAGAAGCGGGCCTCGTCGTGGAGGATCGAGGCCTGGGTGCGCACCTTCTCCATGCGGGCTCTGACCTCTTGCGGCCAGTGCTCCGGCAGGGGGTCCGGTCCGTAGGGCAGGTGGGTGTTGACATAATGGTACCAGAGGAAGAACGGGTCGCCATGGCGCACCCGTTCGGCCAGCCACAAGGTCGGCTCCGGTCCGCGGCGGTCCACCTCAAGGCCAAGGTTCTGGTAGATATCCATGGTCATGAAGGGTTGCAGGCCCTCGACCAGATAGTCACGGTCGGCAAGCTGCTCCAGGGGAGGGTGGAGGTGTTCCGGCAGCGACTGTCCCCGGGTATGGATGCCGGCAGCGAACGGGCTCAGGCCGGTGAGCAGGGTGACGATGTTGGTGGCGGTCCATCCTGAAATGGCGCGATGGCCGGTAAAACGGAGAGCACCTTGGCCAGACGCAGCGAGGAGATTGGGGGTGTTGGTCTCGTTGACCTGCTCGTGGCGCAGGCTTTCGACGGTGAGCAGCACTACCCGCAGGCTCTGTCGCTCCCTGCTCTGGCGCAGGGCGGTGGCGAGCAGGACCAGAAAGAGCAGGCAGCTCAGGCTAATAAAAAGGTACTTGGAGCGCATCGACGGCCAAGGGATAGAGAAGAAAGAGCAGGGCGACAATGCCAAGCGGCAACACGGCATGATAACTGGTGCGGCGCGGGTCGAGGAGAAAGACGGCATAGGGGAGCAACAGCGCCGCCAGCGGCAGGAAGGGCCAGGCTGGCAGGGGCAGCTGGCGATAGGCGAACAAGGGTACGGTCATCGCCGCCACCGCCACCGCCAGGGCCAAAATGGTAAGGCGCAGCGGCCAAGGCCATTGGGCCAGGCCGCCGATTTCCGGTGCCTGCTTGTCGAACAGGCCCAGTCCATGCCAGACCAGACCGCCACCGCTGGCGGCAAGGGTATTGACAAGGATGTCGCGCAACCCGTAAGTGCGGTCGGGATGCAATCCCTGGAGAAGTTCGTCGTGCACCCCGTAGAGACAGCTGAGCAGGGTGGCCGAGAGCGTCAGCTCTGCCCCTCCAAGACGTGCGGCGAGAGTATGGCGAACGGCAAGGGAGAGCAGCAGGTACTGGGCGACATGAATGCGCTTGATGGCGATTTCCGGATCGGGGATGGCCAGGGCGAGGAGGCAAAGGGCAATTCCCAGCAGGATGGGGGGAAGGGACAGGGGAGCGAGGCGATTGGATCTTCTGGCAAAAACGAATATCACCATGAGGAAAAGCGGCGGCAAAACCAGCGGGGCAAGGCCGAGCAAGTGGGCGCCGAGGAGATCGCTGCCAAGGCGGTAGAGTTCGTAGAGATGAACGAAGGCCAGGACCAGAAGGGCACAGCCGAGATGCCGTAGAAACAGAGAAGCGAAGGTTGAAGCTTGCTCAAGGGATGGCGTGGACATGCGTCGTTATTGTCATTGCCTGGTTTAAGGTGCTGAAATCTCAGGGGTTTAAGGCTGTATTGCCATTTCCAGGGCCGCTTCGGCATGAATCCAGGCGGTATCAAGCAGGGGAAGGGCGGCATCAGCCGGCGCCACCAGCAGGGGAATCTCGGTGCAGCCGAGGATGACACCCTGGGCGCCGGCCTGCTGCAGGGAGGAAATGGCCTTCTGATAGGTGTGCCTGGAGGATTCCCTCAGTTGTCCTTGCACCAGTTCTTCAACGATGATGCGATGCAATTCACCCTGGTCGGCGTGCGGTGGCGTTTTTATGGCAATATCGAACTCGGCCATCGCTTGGTGGTAAAAGCCGTCGTCCATGGTGTAGCTGGTACCGAGCAAACCGAGCCGGGTAAGACCAAGTTTACGCGCCCGGCGCGCCGTAGTTTCGATAATGCTGAGCAGCGGCAGGGGTGCTGCCCTGCTGACCGCGGCGAACACCTTGTGCATGGTGTTGGTGGCGATGAGGGCGAAATCGGCTCCGGCCGTTTCGAGGGCCCGTGCCGCCCGGCACAGCTCTTCGGCAATGGCATCCCAGCGATTTTCGGCGCGGAGCTGATGGAAGGTTTTGAGATTGACGCTGTAGATGAGGATCTCCGGATAGCCGTAATCCCCGAAGCGAGCCACATAGCTTCTCGTCAGGTGCAGATAGTAGCTGACCGTCGATTCCGGACTGAGTCCGCCGATGATGCCGATCTTCTTATGCATACTGTTGTACTTTCCTTGGTTGAAAAACATTTTTCAAGAAAAACTATCGCCGGAAGCGCCTTAGAGCTCGCGGCAGAAGAGCACGGCAACGATGACACAACCTTAGTGAAAGGAAGGCTTGGGCAACGCTTGCTCCGGGGTGAGAAAAAGGGTCGAGCTCGATTGATACCGGTGGGTATGGGAGCTGTCAAGGGCTTTCGCGGGCACTTGCCGGCCGGGCTTGGCGGAAGACCAATTTCCGAATGTTTGAGTTGGTTCTTGAGTTGGTTCTTTGTGGCGGTCAGGATTTTGTTGTACTATAGAGAAAATCATGCGCGCCGTCGAGGGTGGCGGCCGCTCCAAGTGTCAAGCTGCCTTGATTCCCGGGAGGTGCTTATGCGATTGATCCTTGTTCTGGCCGCGCTATTGTGGGGCGAAATGGGGTACGCTGCGCCTCCCGCAACCATCGTTCTGGCCACGGCGGATGGCGCCCCGCTGTCGATGGCCGACGGCTCAGGTTTCCATGACCGGGTCTTGCGCGAGGCCTTCTCCCGTATAAACATAGGCTTGGAGAGGGTGTATGTTCCGGCGGAGCGGGCCTTGCAGAATGCCGACCAGGGAGTTGAGGCAGGCGTCTATGTTCGGGTAGCCGGGCTTGAGGAGACCTATCGCAATCTGGTCATGGTGCCGGAAAATATCACCGAGTACGAATTCGTCGCCTTTTCCAAAAACCGCGATCTACACATCCAAGACTGGGAGGATCTGCAGTCCCACGAGGTGGGGATCATCACCGGCTGGAAAATTCTCGAGAACAACATTCGCAGCTCCAAGAGCCTTCTCAAGGTCAAGAATGCCGAACTGCTCTTTCGCGCCTTGGCCGATGACAAGGTCGACCTCATCGTCTACAACCGACTCGACGGCTACGGTACCCTGAAGGAGCTGGGTTTGAGCGGAATCCATGTCGCCGAGCGACCGCTGACGGTGCGGCCCATGTTTCTCTATCTGCATAAGAATCATGGGCAACTGACGGCGCCGCTCGCCGAGGCCCTGCGGGAGATCAAGCGCGATGGAACCTACGAGGCCATCAAGCGCGAGGTCCTCGCTCCCTATCTTCCCAAGTAGGGTCTAAAAATGTCGCCTCCCCTTGTCGTCAGAAGGAGTCTTGCCTATCGCCTGGGTCTGGCCATCGTCCTCTTTAGCTCGCTCCTCGCCCTGTTCAGCACCGCGGTGCAGCTCTTTTTTGAATACCGGCGCGATCTCTCTGCCATCGACGCCACTCTTGACCAGATTCCGCGCAGCCATGTCGCCGCCATCGTCTCCAGTCTCTGGGTATACGATCTGGCACTGATCGACACGCAACTGCGCGGCATCAAAAATCTTCCCGAAATTGGGTATGTCGGTATCCGCAAGAATGATGGCCAGGTCATCGACCTTGGCGGACAGCGGGTCCGTGACGGCCTCGTCCGCGAATTTTCGCTCAGTCACCGCCACCGTGGCGAAGATCGCTATCTGGGTAGCTTGGTTGTCGATATCAGCATGGGCGGAGTCTATCGCCGTCTTTGGGACCGAGTGCTGGTGATTCTCGTCACCCAGACCGCAAAAACCTTTGTCGTCTCCATCTTTATCGTCGTTCTCTTCTACTTCATGGTCGGCAGGCATCTACAGGCCATGGCCGAATTCGCCCGCACGCTCGGCCTGCACAATCTGCGGCGATCTTTGCAGTTGTCCCGCAGTAAAAAAGCCGACGACGAATTGGCAACGGTGGAGAAGGCCATCAACGGCATGCGCAGCAACCTCCTCAGTGAAATCGAGGCGGTCAAGACCGCCCAGGCGTCGTTGGCCGAGAGCGAGGAGCGATTTCGCACTCTGGCGGCCAATATTCCCGGCATTGTCTATCGCTGCACTCCCACGGCGCCCTGGCGGGTCGAATTCATTAGCGAGTCGATCTTGGAGATCAGCGGGTTCGCCAGCCATGAGTTCATCAGCGGTGACATGTCCTATGGCAGGCTTATCCATCCCGACGACATTGAGCGGGTGGATGGGGAGGTGAGCCGTCGGGTTGACGCGGGACAGTTTTTCTCCATCGAATACCGGCTGGTGGACAAGAACGGCGGGGAACATCACATGTTTGAGAGAGGCATGGCGGTTTATGGTGAGAAGGGGGAGCCCCTCTGGCTAGATGGTGTCATTTTCGACCTGACCGAAAACAAACAGACGGAGCGAAAACTCCTCGAACGAGAGCTCCTGCTCCACTCGATCATCAAAAACACCAGCGACGCCATCTTCTACAAGGACCGTGAGGGCCGTTATCTGTTGGCCAACACTGCCACCCTGAGGGCAGTCGGCCGCAGCGAGGAAGAGGTCCTCGGCAAGACCGATGCGGAATTATTTCCCAGTGAATCGTCGGAGATCATTCGGAAAAATGATCTCTCGGTGATCGAGTCGGGGCAGAGCCTGATAGCGGAGGAGAGCCTGAAAACCGCCTATGGCGATACCTTTTGGCAGGCCAATAAAAGCCCCCTTTTCGACAACGACGGCCAGGTGTTGGGTTTGGTGGGCATCTCCCGCAACATCACCGAGTTGAAAGCGGCGCAGCGGCGTAACGAGGATTTGGAGCGGCGTTTCCTGCAAACCCAGAAGATGGAAACGGTGGGCCGGTTGGCTGGCGGTGTTGCCCACGATTTCAACAATATGCTTGGGGTCATCCTGGGCTATAGCGAAATGGCCTTGGCCAGCGTCAAAGATGATCCTCCACTGCGCGAGGCTCTCGAAGAGATTGATAAGGCAGCGCGGCGATCCGCCGCCCTCACCAATCAACTGCTTGCCTTCGCCCGCCAGCAGACTGTGGCGCCCCGCCTGCTCGATCTCAACCAGGCCGTGCCGGGAATGCTCAAGATGCTTTGCCGGGTGATCGGAGAACATATCGTCCTGGCGTGGCAGCCGGGCTCCGCAGCCATGATGGTAATGATTGATCCGACCCAGGTCGAACAACTGCTGGTTAATCTCTGTGTCAACGCCAGGGACGCCATCGCTGATACCGGGCACATCACCATTAGCACCGCGTTGGCCGCCTCCGACCACCCCTTTGTCGGTGAACCCCAGGAAGTACCGGCCGGCGATTACGTGTTGATTGAGGTCGGTGACGACGGTATCGGCATGGACAAAGATACTCTCGCCCATCTCTTCGAACCCTTTTTCACCACCAAGGAGATCGGCCAGGGAACAGGTTTGGGTTTGGCGACCGTCTACGGCATTGTTCAGCAAAACGGAGGGGGCATTCATGTCGCCAGCGTCCCGGGGCAAGGGTCGAAATTCACCATCTACCTGCCTCGGACGCAGGGGGAGGTGTGCTCCGAGACCACGATTGTGGCACCTCGTCCGGTGGGCGGCGGCGAATGCATCCTCCTGGTGGAGGATGAGCCGATGCTTTTGGCCATGACCAGGACCATGCTCGAACGCCAAGGCTACCAGGTGCTTGCCGCCGGTGGACCAGTGGAGGCGGCGCGGCTTGCCGAGGAGAGGGGCATGGACATCAGCCTGCTGATCACCGATGTGGTGATGCCGGAGGTCAACGGCCGCGACCTGGCCGCAACCGTGCTCGCCCACTGTCCCGGCATACCCTGCCTGTTCATGTCCGGATACACCGCCGACGTTATCGCCCATCACGGGGTTCTCGACAGCGGTGTGCACTTTCTGCAGAAACCGTTTTCCTCCCAGGAACTGGCAATCAAGGTCCGCGAGGCGCTCCATGCCCGTTATGGTCATTAATAATCTTGCTCGGCAGGCGACTGCTCTGTAAATGTCGACCGCAGTGGACCTTGAGGGGCTGCTCGCGAGAGGGAGGGCTGGTGAAGGGTTTGAAAATTTATAGTATTTAGCCAAACTTTCTTTGACCCCCGGCCGCTTCGC
>CAYSON010000212.1:4855-6376 GCA_964432635.1 uncultured Desulfopila sp. | reverse complement strand
GAGGAACTGGGGCCTTTGGGTCTATTGGTTGGCTGGAAGATCCGCTTCACCGACACCACCTCTGCCGCCACTCGCATCAAATTCATGACCGACGGGGTGCTGCTTGCCGAAACCCGTCACGATCGTTTGTTGTCCCGCTACTCCGCCATCATCGTCGATGAAGCCCACGAACGCAGCCTAAATATTGATTTCCTCCTCGGCTATCTCAAACGGCTGCTGCCCAAAAGGCCTGATTTGAAGGTGATCGTCACCTCGGCCACCATCGACACCGAGGCCTTCTCACGTCACTTCAACCAGGCTCCGGTGTTGAGCATCGCCGGGCGCTCCTATCCGGTGACGGTGCGCTACCTCCCTGCAGAGGAAGACGAGGAAGGCGAAAAGGACGACGGCCTTGATCACTGCCTCAAGGTGGTCAGCGATCTCTGCCACCGCGAACCACGGGGAGACATCCTCGTCTTTCTACCCACCGAACGCGATATTCGCGAGGCCTGTCAGGCCCTGGAAAAACGGGTGCCGGACGCCGAGGTCCTTCCCCTCTACGGCCGCTTGCCGGCTGGCGACCAGAAGCGGATTTTTCAACCCGCCGGCAGGGTCAAGATCGTTGTCGCCACCAACGTCGCCGAAACCTCGATTACCGTACCCGGTATCCGCTATGTCGTCGACAGCGGGTTGGCACGCATCTCCCACTATAACGTACGTGCCAAGACCATCGGCCTGCCGATCACCAAAATATCCCAAGCCTCCGCTGACCAGCGCAAGGGTCGATGCGGCCGCGTCGGCCCCGGCATCTGCATTCGTCTTTATGCCGAGGAGGACTATCTCGACCGCCCCCAGTACAGCCGGCCGGAGTTGCAGCGCGCCAACCTCGCCGCAGTGATCCTACAGATGATCGCCCTCGACCTCGGCAATCCCGAGGAATTCCCCTTTCTCGATCCCCCCCAGAAAGGGGCGATCCGCGAAGGCTACCAACTGCTCAGCGAACTGGGGGCGATCGCCGACCAGAGGCGCTTGACCGCCACCGGACGAATCATGGCCGATCTGCCCATCGACCCCTGTATCGCCCGCATCATCATCGCCGCCAGAGACAACGGCTGCCTGCGCGAGATCACCGTCCTGGCCGCCGTTTTAGCCATCCAGGACCCGCGTATCCGACCGCTCGACAAGGAAAAGGAGGCGGATCAGGCACACAAGGCGTTCCTTCATCCGCAATCCGATTTCATCACCCTGCTCAACACCTGGGAGCGTTTTCACCACCTCGAGGAGGCGGTAAAATCCTGGTCGAGACTGAAAAAATTCTGCAAAAACCACTATCTCTCCTTTCAGCGAATGCGGGAGTGGATCGACCTCCATGAACAGCTGCGCGACATCCTCAAACGTCGAGACGGCTTTGCCGAGAACTCTGACTCCGCCACCTACGAGCAGATCCACAAGGCCCTATTGAGCGGCTTTTTGCGCAATTTTGCCTGCAAAAAGCAGGAGCGTCTTTACCAGGGTGCCCATAACCGCGACCTCATGATCTTT
>CAYSON010000212.1:0-4845 GCA_964432635.1 uncultured Desulfopila sp. | reverse complement strand
AAGGGGGACAGTGGATCGTCGCCGCTTCCTTTCTCGAAACTTCGCGACTCTACGCCCTGACCGTGGCCACCATTGAGGTGGACTGGGTCGAGCCTATCGCTGGCTCTCTGTGCAAATATTCATATAGCGAACCGCACTGGGAGAAAAAGACCGGCCGGGTCGTCGCCCTCGAGACGGTGAGTCTCTTCGGACTTATTCTCTTAAGCGGCCGCAAGGTCAATTTTCCCGAACGCAGCCCGAAAAATCTCGGCCTTGCCCGCAACATCTTTATCGAATCAGCCCTGGTGCAGGGAGAGATTGGCGGTGACTTTCACTTTTTGCGCGACAACCAGAACTTGATCGCCCACTGGCGCGAGGTCGAGGAAAAGATGCGGGCCCGAACCGTGGTTGCCGACGACCAGGAGTTCTTCCGCTTCTATGACGAGCGGCTGCCGGCCAATGTCTACGACCGCAAATCGCTGATACGAAGCCTGCGTGACAAAAACCTCCAGGACAAGCTGCGGATGAGCGAGGAGACGGTGCTCAAGCGTCGCCCGGACGACATGGAACTGGTCGATTTTCCCCCAACCATCGCCATCGGATCAATGACCATCCAGATGAGCTACCACTTCGAACCCGGCGCAGAAGATGACGGCCTCACCTTTCGCCTTCCCATGGATCTGGCGCTGACCGTCTCTCCGGCGGTCTTTGAGTGGCTGGTCCCCGGCCTGCTCCGGGAAAAGCTTACCCATCTGCTCAAGGGCCTACCCAAGACCTTGCGAAAAAAGCTGGTGCCGATCAATGAAACGGTGCTCTGGCTTCTCGATGAACTCTCGACCGGTCGTGGTTCTTTACTTGCCGCAGTCGAGGCGGCCATATTAAAACGCTTTAAGTTTTTGGTGCAGCGATCTGATTGGCCGACCGATTTACCACTTCACTTGCAACCCCGTTTTGTCCTCTACGACGACGTTGACCATGACCTCTGCGCCGGTCGCAATCTTCGCCGGTTACTCTCGGTGGAAGACGATCAAAGCCGGGGAGAGGCGGCGATCGAACCAAGTGTGACCAAAGCCGATCGGGCCACCATGGAACTTTGGCAGGGGGGCGAATATCGACAATGGGACTTCCACGGAATTCCCACCGCCATCCCCGCCCATACCCGCAGCGGACAAATCGCCGGCTTTCTTTACCCGGTGCTGCAGCCCAAGCCCGAAAAGGGGTGCCTCGTGGTCGAGTTCGAGAAGAATCCCCTGCACGCCGAGAGCGCCAATCGCCGCGGCACCCTCTTTCTCCTGCAATTGCAATTCGCCGAGGAGGCCAAAGCCCTGAAAAAGGTCTGCGGCGACATATTCTCTGGCCCGGTGGCCACCTCGTTCTTTGTCAACAGGCCTACCCGCAAAGACATCGTCGATACCCTCTTGCCCTTTATCCTCGTGCAGATGTATGGCCCGCTTTCCGCCACCATCCCCGGCGAGGAGGAATTTCAGCGCCGAGTCGATGAGCTGCGTCGCCGCGGCCTTTTCCGGTGGGGCGCACAACTGTGCGAGGACTTCGCCGCCCTGGCAAGAAAACGGCAGGCAGTGCGACTGGCCCTCGACAAGGCCCTGCCGGAGCGAGGCTCGGGTCACGCCTATCTCAGCGGAAAGAGAGCGGAAGTACAGGAACACCTCGCCACCGTCTTTCCCCGCGACCTTCCCCATCAGCTGGCACCGGTCGATTTTGCCGAACTCGATCGGAGTCTGTCCTGCCTCTCTATCCGCATCGATCGTATGCTTTCCCATCCAGCCAAGGACGATGCCAAAGCCGCCCCCCTGGCCAAACACCTCGAACGTCTCCGGAATGTGGCAAGTAGCGGCGACGAGCTGCCGGCGGAGGCGAGGAAGGAACTGGCACGCTATCAGGCGATGGTCAACGATTACCGCATCGCACTGTTTGCTCCGGAACTCAAGACTCGCCAGCCGATCTCGGAAAAAAAACTCGAGGTGCAGTGGCAACTGGTTATGGCCGGGAGTTGACACCCATGCAACGCATCGTTAGGGCCTCTTTCTCTGTGTCGCCGCCCCCATCGCGCTCAATCTGCACCAAACCGTCATCGGCCTGCTGCTGCTCGTTTACGGCATTGTCCTCATGTACGGGGAAAATAACCCAAGGGGCCCCGCTGACCTATAATCCACCCACCGTGGCGACAATATGCCTGAGGCTGTCGATGGTGTAGGGTTTGGTCAGGGTGTTAACGAAGCCATAGCGACGACACTCGCTCATCACTGGATCTAGAATCGAGCCACTCATGGCGACTACCAAGAGGTCAGGATCGATATCGTGCAGCTGCCGGCAGGTCTCTACCGCCGATTCGCCAGAGGTTGAAGCAAGATCGAGCAGTACCAGAGGCCGGGGCAACTGCGGGTCGTCGACATGCAGCCTGGCCTGGGCTAGGGCCTCGCCTCGGCTCGCCGCCACCATCACCCCATAGCCGAGATGTTCAAGCATGATTCGGCCAACCTCGCGCATACTGGCCTCGACCTCAAGGAGCAGGACGCGGCGATGTTCGTCACTCGTAGTCCCGGCTTGCCCGTCGGGCTTGCACTCTGCCGCAATGATCGGCAGATAAAGGCTGACAGTGGTCCCCAGATGCGGCTCTGAATGAACCACCGCATGACCGCCATGGTTGCGCATGGTGGCATAGACCACGGTCAACCCGAGGCCCATGCCCTTTGAGGCCCCCCGCTCCTTGGTGGAATAGTATGGATCGAAGACGCGAAAGAGCTGCTGCTGATCGATGCCCCGTCCATGGTCGCGGATATCGACCTTGGCGTACCTCCCCGCGGAGAGGTACTGGCCGGCGAGAAGACACGGCTCGTCGATAAGAATTTGCTGCAAGTGAATTTCGATGGCTTTCCTGCTGCCCGCTTCGACCGCGTTTCTCAGGACATTGGTGATGGCCTGCACTATTTCGACACCATCAACGCAGACCAATGCATTCTCGTTCGCAAGCGTCAGTGAGAACTCGTCTCCTTGGCGAAAGAACTCGTCTACCGCCCGGCGCAGCAGAGGGCCAATGGCGGCCATTTCCCGACTGACGATCCCCAGGTTGGAAAAACAAGAAATCTGCCGGGTGAGGTCGACCGCCGCCAGGGCAGCCTTACGGGCCTGCTTCAGCAGCTTGCCCTGCGTGGCTTCAGCCTGCTGCCGGCCATGGTGGGCAAGGATATCAAGGTTTCCACAGATAACCGTGAGGAGATTGTTGAAGTCGTGGGCAACGCCTCCGGCCATAAGACTCATTGCATCCATCTTCTTGACCAGACGGATGGCATCGTCGAAGGCCTTGCCATGCTCTTCGGCCAGGTACTGGCGGGTGATATCGCGCAGGAAACAGAGGCCAAAGAAATCAGAGCCCTCGGCGACCACCAGGAGAAAGCCGATAATGACACGCTCATTGAGACGGAGGGGAAGCTCCTCGGAGATAACAAGCTGTCCCTTCCTGCCGGCAAGAAGGTGCTCTTTGATCCATCTTGCCACTTGCAGGGCCATATCGTTCCAGGCGATGGCCGTACCGGCATTGGCTCCGATGAGCATCTCCTCTCTCGCCCCGAGCATTTCCAGAGCGGCGCGATTGACCGAGACGATCTTGCCATCCCGGCTCAATTCAACAATTCCCTCATCAAGATGGGCGAGAATGGCAGCGAGATGGCGCTTTTCGGAAAGAAGCTCACTGGTTACCTCAAGCGGCTTCACTCCGCGAGGAATTCGTGAATCGAGGCGGTCCTTTTCGGGCAAGGCGCCCCCATATCTTGTTGTGCACAACTGTAAGGCTTCCTGCAGATGCTCCTGCATCTCTTTCAGTCCGCCTTTGGCGATGCACAAATCGCAGCCGGTGTCGCGTTGGATGCGCTCCTGATCCTCGGCAATGATTGCCGACAACACCACCAAAAAGACGTGTTGGTAGCGCGGTGTCTGGCGCAGGATGCGACAAAGCTGTTCTCCGTCGACCGGCGGCATGATAAGATCGGTGACAACCATCTCGGGAGAGAAGGTAGCGAGTATCTGCAGGGCCTCGAGCCCAGTCCCGGCGCATTGCACCAGGCAGCCCTGGCGTTCGAGCATGGCGGAAACAGCCTTGAGCAGCACCGGGTTGTTGTCGACCACCAGGACGTTAATCGCCATGGCACAGTTCCTCCGTTTCGCGTTCCTTATTCCTCTGCCGACCGAGCTGGCCAGGCCTTGATGGCCTCAATCAGGGCCGGCACGTCAAGGGGCTTGGGAAAGACCTTCCAGGCACCCAGCTGCTCGGCCACTGCCAGATAGGAATGAGCGCCGATCCGTCCGCCTCCGGAGATGGCAATCACCCCGACTTGAGGATACTGTGAAGTAAAGGTGCCGATGGTCTCGATACCTTCCTGCTCGGGCATGATCAGGTCACAAATAACCAGATCTACAGGGAAACGACCATAGCAAGCCAAGCCTTTTCTGCCATTCTCCGCCTCGAAAACCGTGAACCCTTCCCGTTCCAGCCACAGGCGAAGCAGGTCACGAATGCGTGCGTCGTCATCAATAACGAGAATCTTCATGATGAACGTCCCTCCACCGTTTTCCCCCCTCCATGACTCGCACCCTCTCCGAAGATGACCTCACGAAAGAAGGCAACCATCATTTTGCGCCGCTCCGCCATCTTCAATTGTTCCGGAATGAGGTCGGTTTGGTTGATCTTCATCAACGACATCTTGTACTCGATATGACTGGCCAAGCGATTGTCGATGTACCAGGCATACATCAAGCCCATGAGCAGGCCGGGGGGTGTAAAGCCCTCACCCTTGTTAATTAGTCTGGTGTAATGCAGTTCATCGTCGGTCTTACACAGCCGCGCCAGGG
>CAYSON010000211.1:919-6401 GCA_964432635.1 uncultured Desulfopila sp. | reverse complement strand
CATCGTCACCGCCGTCGAGGAGCAATCAATCACCACCAGCGAGATCGTCCGCAATGTCGGCCAGGCCTCCCAGGGCCTCGCCGAGATCAGCGAAAACGTTGCCGGCAGCAGCGTCAAGACCACCAGCATGGCGGAAGGCGTGGCTGAGGTGAAAACACGCTCGATCAGCGTCAAGGAAAACAGCCGTCAGATCCGCCAATCGGCCGACGAGTTGGGCAAGCTTTCGGAACGACTCACCGGCCTGGTTGGCCAGTTTACCATTTGACGACACCAAAGGGAGATCGATGAACATCCTCGCCTTGCCCGGCATCAGTCAGAAGACGGAGAAGTGGGCCAGCAACCTCCTTGCCGAGTTGGCAGCAGAGCAGAGAACCATGAGCGTGCAGCGCTATCTGCACTGGGACTGCGGCGATGGCGAACAATGCCTCAAGTTTGCCGAGGAGGTCGAGCGGTTGCGGGGCCTATCCGTCGACCTGCTGGTCGCCAAGTCCCTGGGAACGATGATCGGCCTGGCCGCCATCGGTCAGAAGCTGATTGCCCCGCAGCGGGCGGTGCTCATCGGTACCCCGGTGAGCGGCTTCAAGGAAAATAACCTGAACCTGCGCAAGATGGCGGATCTTGGTATTCCCTGCCTTTACATCCAGCAGGTGCACGACATCGTCGGCCCCGCCGCCGCCCTCAAGGCGGAGATCGACGGCCTGCCGGGAATCGAGCTGGTGGAGATCCCCGGCGACAACCACCAGTACAAGGATCTCAAGCTTCTTGCCCGTTATATCAAGCGCTGGCTGTAAGAAATTCTTCCTTTGAAAGCGCCGTCGGCTGGCCCATGAGCATCGGCTTGATTGCTTACGGCCGGAAGTCGGCGCCGCTGATCTCCTCGCGTTTCATGATCTTTTGCAGGGCGACGCGGGAGATGCCTGAGATCTCCGCACCCTGGGAGATGTTGCCGGATGTTCTGTTAAGAAGGGCCGCAACATAATCCTGGGTAAAGCGTTGCAACACCCTCTCCTTGGCCTCCTTGTAGGGTCTGAAGACCCCGTCCTCCTCGAAGGTGGCGTCGGTGCGCTCGCAGTCCTGAGCTGAGGGTTCGAGAAAATCGAGGTCCGCGGTGGTGATGAGGGGATTGGGGGAGAACATTATCGCCCGGCGCACCACGTTTTCCAACTCGCGCACGTTTCCCGGCCAAGGACGGCCGGCGAGCAGAGTGATCGCCTCCTGCTCGAACTGTTTGCCGGGGCAGTTCAGCTCAAGGCATATCTTCTCGGTGAAGTGGGCAACCAGCATGGGGATGTCCTCGGCCAGCTGGTGCAGGGTCGGGGTGAGCAGGGTGATGCCGTTGAGGCGATGAAAGAGATCCTCGCGAAAAATCTTTTCGGCGATCATCCCCTCAAGGTTACGGTTGGTCATGGCGATCACGCGGATGTCGACCTTGATCGTCTTGGTCGAGCCGAGCGGCTTGATCTCCCGTTCCTGCAGCACCCGCAGCAGCTTGCTCTGGATGGCCATGGGCAGATCGCCGACTTCGTCGAGACAGAGGGTGCCGCCGTCGGCGGCGGCCACCAGGCCTTGCTGATCCCGGTCGGCGTTGGTGAAGGCGCCGCGCACGTAGCCGAACAGCTCCGATTCAAGGAGGTGCTCGGGAATGGCCGGGCAATTGACCATCACCAGCGGTTTGTGTTTTCGGTCGCTCAGGCTGTGCAGGGCGCGGGCGGTCAGTTCCTTGCCGGTGCCGGAAGCACCGCGCACCAGTACGGTGTAGCCGGTTTTGCCGATGATCTCCAGGTGGCCGAGGAATTTGTTCAAGGCCGTCGACCTTCCAACAAAGCCATGGGTGGCGACACGGCCGCACACCTGCTCCTTGAGGGTGGTGTTTTCCCGCAGCAGGCGGCTGCGCTCGATGGCCTTACTGACCGTGCGCACCAGAATCTCGCGGTCGAAGGGCTTGGTGATGAAGTCGTAGGCGCCGAGCTTGATCGATTGCACCGCCACCTCGATCGAGCCGAAGCCGGTCATGATGATCGCCGTCAGCCAGGGGTTCTTGCCAAGCAAATGCTGGAGGAGATCAAGGCCGCTCATCCCCGCCATGCGGATGTCAAGGAGGGCGATTTCCGCCTTTTCCTTGGCAAAGAATTCGATGGCGCTTTCTCCGTCGGCAAGAGCCACCACCTCCATGCCGGGAAATTCGCGGCGGAGGAGACGCTGCAAACCATTGCGCATGTCGGTTTCGTCGTCGACGATCACCAGTTTGTTGTTCATGGCTATTCTCCTTGCAGCGGCAGGGTGATGGTGAAGCGGGTGCGTTGTCCCGGAGAACTGGTAACAGAGATCTCGCCGCTATGGTCGCGGATGATGCCGTAGCTGACGGCGAGCCCCAGGCCGGTGCCCTGCCCGGCAGGCTTGCTGGTGAAGAAGGGATCGAAGATCTTGCCGAGCATCTCTTCGGGGATACCGGGACCGTTATCCTCGATGTCGATGACCGCCCGCTGCTGTTCCCTGTCGAAACGCGAGCGCACGTCGATAATGCCGTCTTCGCCGATGGCCTGGGCGGAGTTGAGGAGAATATTGATCAAGACCTGCCTGATCTTATCGCGATCGACAACCATCTCGGGAAGTTCCTCGTCGCTGACGTTATTCAACGTAATCTGCTGCTGGCGCATCTGCGCGCCGACCATGGCGATGGTCTCGGCGATCAGGGTGTTGAGTCGGCAGGGCTCCTTGACCGTTGGCTGCCGATGGGCGAACTTGAGCAGGTCGGCGATGATGGCGCGGCAGTTGCCGGCGTGCTTTTCGATGGTCTCGAGGTCGGTCAGTACCTCTGCCGGCAGGCTGGCCTCGCCCTTGATGAGATCGATATGGCAGAGAATGACCCCGAGCGGGTTGTTGATCTCGTGGGCTATTCCCGCCGCCAGCATGCCGATTGAGGCAATCTTCTCAGTATGTTGAATCCTCGATTCAAGGGTCTTCTGCTCGGTGATGTTTTTGACGTAGCAGACCATGCTATCCGCCCCTTGGTCGCCTCTCTCAATGGGGTAGAAGTAGATGAGAAAGATCTCGCCGCTCGCCAGGCGTACCTCGCGGCTGACCGGCGCTGATGGCAGCTGGTTGAGGAGGTCTTCGCAGAGACAGAGAGGGCAGCTCGCACCAGCGAGGAGCTCTGTGGTCTTCTCGCCGATCACCTGCTCCATGGACATCTGGTAGCGGTTGAGAAAGGCGCGGTTGACCGTCTTGATCCGGCCTTCGCGGCCGACCAGTAGCACCGGGTCAGAAATGCCGTCGAAGACCGACTGCAGTAGGTTCTTGCTGCGCAGGATCTCCTCGGCATAGTGTTCGAGAACCGTTTGCCGGCCGCGTATATGGCCGGCGACGGTCTTGGCGGTGGCAATCAATCCGTCGATTTCGTCCATCTCCTCGGTGGTGGCGAAGATCGTCCGCCCCTCCTCGTCCTTGATGTTGGCGCGGAAGAAACTGAGGATCTTGCGGAGATTGGTAGCGATATAGCGGTTGAAAAAGGTGCTGATAATAAGATAGACGACGATGATTGAGGACACCACCCCGAGAAAGAGGGTGAAGGTGAAACTCTTGATCTTTTCGAGATTGGTGTCGATGGGCAGGCCGACGGCGACGACCCCGGAGATGTCGCCGAGCTTGTGCCCGAACCCGGCTTTGTCGCCGTAATCGGTAATAATGTCGGCAGGTGCGTCTTTGGCTTCTCCATGGCAATGCAGGCAGGATGCCTTGACGACCACTGGCTGGAAACGCAGGAAATGCTTCTTGTCATCCACTTCGCGAATCCCCTGCCACTCCTTGGTGTTTGGCTCACGGCGGAACAGTTCGATCATTTCCCTTTCGAAGCCGTCCGCTTCGTAGGTTGGATTCTTGGCGCCGATGGCTACCCGGCGATAGAGAAAACCCGGCACCTCCTGACTAAAGCGCTCCATGATGCTGCGGCTGATAAACGACGAGGACATCGCCTCGATGACAAACCGCTTCGTGCCCAGTTCCTTGTACATGGCGGGGCGCAGCACATCTTGCACGTAGTTGCGATTGGCCTCGATGGCCTTCATCACCAGCTCGGTTTTTTCGTGGGCGTTCTCTTCAAGGTTTTCCAATTCGTGATGGTAGATGGTGGAGGCGGTCAGCGCCGAGAAGATGACGAGGATAACCGCCAAGACCAGGAGAAACCTGGTTTGAAACCCAGGGTGGAGCAGGTGGCTGACAGAAACTGGGGTATCTTTCATGAGGCGACCTTGAACGAGGCGGGACCGAACCGGAGGTGAAGGGACGTGCGAAAGGTTCGCTGCCTCTAAGGTAGCCGCTTCGTCGTGCTTTTATCAAGCGATTTTCCGGACGCGGCGTGATCGCCGCCGGTCGAGGGTGACCGGCGGCAGATCGGTGCCTGGTCATTCCTCCGGGGCGAGGGCCACCAGGAGGATGTCGCAGGTCAGTTGTTTGGCGATTTTTGCCAGGGGATCGCGCATCATCTCCAGGCCTCGTCGGAAGGGATTGGACAAGACCAGCAGGTCATAGCCCTTGGCCGCCTCCTTGCGGATTTCCTCGACGACATCGCCGCTCACCGTCAGCAATTCTCCCGGCATATCGGAGGCTTGCTGGCGGTAGAGGCGCAGGGCCGTGCTCGCCGCATCTTCTTCCTGGGACAACATGTAGTCGAGAAAGCCGATGCGGGCGTTGCAGCCGGACAGCCAGTCGTGGCCGATGAACATCTCCCAGGTGGCGTCGATGACAAACAGGGCGTTGAGGATCGCCCCGCGCTCCCGCGCCAGGCGCAGGGCCTGCTCGACGGCACGGGGATTGTCATCCAGGGCGAGGAGGATCTTCATCAGGGTAGGGTTCCCTTCACGTGTTCAAGGACGACGATGGCCCCTTTGTCTTTTTTCACCTTGTCGCCCGGTTTACCGGCAATTTTAAGGACCTTGCCGCCGGCCTTGGAGGTAAAGTCCTGGGTGACGGTCTTTTCCTCCATGACGTTATTGACCCACTTCTTCTTGACGACCTCCAGTGAGAAGATCTTGTCGCCGGCCTTGATCTCGGCGCCCTCTTTGACGAAAATCTCCACCAGCTTGCCGTCCTGTTGCGGTTTGATGCTCACCGAGGGCACGACGAAGGCCATGTAGCAAAGGACCACGACGACGATGAGTGCCGAGGCGATAATGGCCGCCACGTCTTCGTGGCGGTCGGTTTTAAAAACAGTCAGGGATTTTTTCTTATCGGACATCTTGTCACCTCCTATCGGTGGCCCTAAAAGGCACCTTCTTTGGGAATGAACGCGAGAATGATGATCAGGGCGAGGATGTACTTGGCGAGACCGGCAATGAGGCCGATGCGCAGGGGAACGCCGCCGGCGGCCTTGATTTCGCGAACATCAATATAGGCGCCGAGACCGACCAGACCGACACCGAAGACCCAGGCCATTACCTGGCGCATCAGGTGCAGGGTTTCCGAGCCCTCGGCACCGAGGATGTGC